>CAYJAM010000156.1:0-6035 GCA_964367725.1 uncultured Sphingobacterium sp.
TTGCCACCAAGCGGTACTCTGAAACTGGATGGAGTAAATATTACAGCAGGTCAGGAAATTCCAGTTGCTGACCTGGCAAAGATCACATTTGTTCCTGCAAGCGGATTCACCGGCGGACCTGTTACTTTCCAGTGGAATGGTTCAGATGGTACTGATTATGCTGTAACACCTAAAGATGTAAACATCACCATTACAGCAACAAATGCTCCGCCTGTAGCAGTGGCTGATGCATACAGCACAGTTAAAGGAGGAACATTAACTGTAGCTGTTTCCGGTGTTCTTAGCAATGATTCAGATCCTGATGCTAATCCGATTACAGCAATCAAAGTAACTGATCCCGCAAATGGAACAGTAACTTTAAATGCAAATGGCTCATTTACTTATGTCCACAATAATGGAACCTCAACTTCTGATAGTTTTACCTATAAAGTAAATGACGGAATTGTTGATGGGAACACAGTGACAGTTACAATTACTATCAATGCTTCGAATACGCCACCTGTTATTGTAGATATACCTAAAACAGGGGTCGTAGATCAGCCGGTAACATTTACTGCATCTGATTTTACCTCTAAGTTTACAGATCCAAATGGAGATGCGTTAAATAAAATACGGATTGTTACTTTACCACCTAGTGGCACATTAAGACTCAATGGTGTTCCAATTACAGTTGGTCAGGAAATACCTTTTGCGGATCTTCCAAATATTACATTTTTACCACCTGCAGGATTTTCGGGTGGTCCGATTTCATTCCAATGGAACGGTTCTGATGGTACAGATTATGCCGCTACTCCTAAAAATGTAAATATTACCATTGATCCGACATCAATTTCAATAACTGTGACTGAAGTATGTATTGGGGATGTTCCATGGGTTCAGTATACAATTACAGGTCAGGGCTTTACTCCGGCTGCAAACAGCGCAACAATCCGATGGAAAAAGATGGATGGTACTATAGTAAGGGAATTAACTAATCAGGCACTTACCGGTCAGTTATTATGGCCTGGTGCAGCTGTTGATGCAAATGGAATTCCTACTGCATGGCCGGGATGGAATTTCACTGGTGGTCAATGGGTACAGATTTCTGATGGATTGCGTCCTCAGATGCGTTTGCACATTAGTATAAACCCTGAGACAGAGGTAATAGTTAATTATCCCCCTGCCACACCATTCTGTTCCGCGAATCCAAACAGACCACCGGTAGTTAGTAATATTACAAAGACCAGTACCGGATTTTTACCGATACCGTTTACAGTTGCTGATTTTACAAGTAAGTTCACTGACCCGGACGGAGATCCTTTAGTAAAGGTTAGAATCCAAACCTTGCCTCCTGATGGAGTTCTGAAATTAAACGGTATTCCAGTAACACTTAATCAGGAGATCCCTGTTGCGGATCTTGCAAAACTGACATTTGAGCCTGCACTTAACTGGAGTGGAACAACTAATTTCACATGGAATGGTTCTGATGGTGATGTGTATGCTAACAGTCCGGCAAATACGGCAATTACCGTAATTGCACCAAGTGATCCAAATGCCAAGATCGGATTAGCGAAAAACCTCGCTTCTGTTACTCCGGCATTGAATGGAACCTATGATGTAAAGTTTGTCTTTACAGCAGTGAATTTTGGTCCGAATGCTTTAGATAATATTAGCATAAAGGATAATCTTGCATTGGCATTTGGCGGGACCGAAGTGACCGTTAAAACTGTAACAGCATTCGGAAATCTGAAAGCTAGCACCACCTTTAATGGGTCATCTAATACAGAACTTTTACTACCGACCAGCCGTCTTTTAGCTGGGGAAGAGGCCAAAGTTGAATTGCTGATTAATGTTAAGCTCTTGTTGACCTCCGGTGTTTTCCAAAACACTGCAACCGCTGAAGCTATATCATCCTTAACAGGATTCAAAGTATCGGATGTTTCAACCAATGGATTGAGACCCGATCCAAATACAACTGGTGATATTAGTCCTTCTGAGGCAACACCTATTAAACTTGATGCTTTTCCAACATATGTACCTGCAGGTTTCTCGCCAAACGGAGATGGAACGAATGATAAGTTTGTTGTGCAGAATGCAAATGGTAAGCATGTATCACTTGAAATGTATAACAGATGGGGGAACCGTGTTTATAAATCGGATGATTATAAGAATGATTGGGGAGGAGAGGTTACTGAAGGGTTTTTCCTTGGCAGGGACATACCTGATGGAACCTATTATTATATTATCATAATTGATAAAAAGGATAAATACGCGGGCTTTATTACTGTGAACAGGTAATTAAATGAGAATATTAACAGTAATGATGCGCAAAATATTTAAAGGCTTAATAGTTGTTGTAGTTTTGTTATTACAATTTGGTGAAGTGTTTGCACAGCAAAATGCATTATTTTCACAATATATGTTTAACACCCTGGCCTTCAATCCTGCCTATGCAGGAAGCAGGAATGTGGCTGCAGCCACAGCACTATACAGAAATCAATGGGTAGGGATTGAAGGTGCTCCTCAAACCGGAACATTCACTATGGATGCACCTTTTGCTAATGAACGTTTGGGATTGGGTATTCAGTTAATGAGTGATAAAATTGGAATTACAAAAACGACAGGCATCGTGTTAAGCGGGGCATACCGGATTCCAATTAATGAGGGAAGTCTTTCATTTGGTTTGCAGGGAAGTATGAATAATTATTTTGCTGGATTCTCAAATGTTAATCTTGATCCTTCGGGGCCGGTGCCGGATATGGCATTCAACACGGATATAAATAAAACTTTGTATAATTTTGGTTCAGGTGCTTACTATCGCAATAGCCGCTTTTATGCAGGATTATCAGTTCAGGATTTCGTTAGAAACCGACTCAATTTTAACGACATAAATGCCGGGGATATTACTGCCAGACAATCTGCTCATGCTTACCTTGCAACAGGTTATGTTTTTCCCTTAGGGTTCGACTTTAATCTCAAGACTTCAGTACTTGTGAAGGGAGTTAAAGGGGCTCCTGTTCAGGGCGACTTTAATGCAACACTTTGGATAAAAGAAGTGATTGCAATTGGGGCTGAATATCGTACGAGCGCTGATATTTCTGCAATGATGGAAGTGAGGGTTGCTCCAAGGGTAAGTTTAGGTTATGCCTTTGATAAGAGTACAACAAGTTTAAGGACTTATAATTCGGGTAGTCATGAGTTTATGTTGAGGTATGAGTTTTCTTTTGACCGGGACAGAGTACTATCACCGAGATATTTTTAATAATAAGGATTTAAGATATGCAATTAAGGAAACCATTAACGATCATTTGCTTATCAGTAATGCTGTTCATTGCTGTGCCTTTTGCAAATGCACAACAGGTTGATAACAACCCCTTGTTAAGAAAAGCCATAATTGAATATCAATCCCTGCGGTTTGCGGGTGCTATAAAAGAACTTAAAAAAGTTTTAGAGAAAGATCCTGATAATGTTTCAGCTCAGGAGATGATGGCAGGTAGTAACCGGAATATTAAAGATTATGACGAAGCAATGTATTGGTATGGTGAGCTTTGCAAGCTTAAAAATATTAAACCGGAATGGGCACTTTATTTTGCAGAAGCATTGGCAAATAAAGAAAAATATGAGCAATCTGAACAGTGGTACCGTAAATTTCTAAGTATGAAGCCTAGCGACCGCCGGGCAGATGCATTCTCAAAAGCAAATTTGAATTCTTTCTCAAGGAATGCAGGGGAATATCGGGTCAGCTACTCAAGTATTAACACAGATGCCTCTGAATATTCACCAATGTATTATAAAGATGGATTGCTCTTCGTGAGCAACCGCTCTCAAAAGACCAGATATATTTTCCAGTGGGACAGGACTTCCTATTCAGACTTATATATTATTGACAAGTTGGAAGACATCACTGAGGCTGATCCAGATAGTGTGGATAAATCAGATAAGGTATCTAAACCCTCAAAGTATATCGCTTCTAGTTCAGATACTGAACGTTCAATATTATCCTTATTTGCTTCAAACAAATCTGAAAGTGCAGAAGTAGGCTCTGAACCTTATTTACTCAGAGGAAAAGTTAAAAGTAGCTTTCATGAAGGTCCTTCGGTTCTTTTGCCAGAAGGAAGTCTCTTGTTTACCAGGAACAATTATGTTGGTGGAAAAGCTTCAAAAAGCAATAATGGAGTTAATAAATTAAAGCTCTTTACTGCTTCAGGACCGGGATGGAATAAAATCACGCCCTTCCCATACAATAATAACGAGTATTCAACCGGGCACCCGGCTCTTTCTCAGGATGGCAGAATATTGATCTTTGCTTCAGATATGCCCAGAGGCTTTGGTGGTACCGATCTTTACTATTGCGTTCGTACAGGGGATGGAAAGAAATGGGGGCGACCAACCAATTTAGGGCCAAAAATTAACACTGAAGGTAATGAACAGTTTCCTTTTCTTCATAAAGACGGTAAGCTTTACTTTTCCTCAACAGGGCATCCGGGTTTAGGGGGCCTGGATATTTTTGAGGTTGTTTTGAAAGATCTTAAAGCAGTAGGTAATCCAAAAAATATGGGAACTGATATTAATACTTCTTCGGATGATTTTGGTTTTATAATGGATGAACCTGCGAAGAATGGATTTTTTAGTTCAAATAGAAGAGGTAATGACGACATCTATCAATTTACTCGTATGGCTTATACGGTTGTCCTCAAAGGCAAAGTTATTGATGCAGGTTCAAATGCCCCTCTTCCTGGAACCAGAGTTATTTTGCGTAACAACGGTTTAACGGATACTCTTGTGGCAAATAACAACGGTGAGTTCACAAGAGTGCTATCAAAAGAAACAGATTATGAATTGAGTGGTAGCCGGATATCTTATGTAAGTCGTCAAAGCTTTTTGAGTACAATGGGTATTATAACTGACTCTACCATTAACGTGGTACTTAAATTAAACAGAGCTGAAAACATGCAGCAATGGGTGGCTGACAATTGTGAGACCTTGAAGAAGACATTCAGTCTTGATAATATTTATTATGATCTTGATCAGTCAGAGATCCGGCCGGATGCGATCCCAACCCTTGATAAAATTGTAATAATCATGCAGAAAAATCCTGAGATCAGTATTATTTCTGCAAGTCATACTGATAGTAGAGCTACTGATAATTATAACAGGGAATTGTCCTTGAGGAGGGGTCAAGCGGCACGTTCATATTTGATCTCCAAGGGAATCGATGGAAGACGTATCGAAGTAAAATACTACGGTAAAAGCAGGCTGGTAAACTCATGCGTTGAAGGTGTTAATTGCCCTGAAACTGAACAGCAGATGAACAGAAGAACAGAATTTGAAGTTATTTTGAATGATGTTAATATCACCCAATTGAATTGTAAGGAATAGGGGATATTGTTTTAACCGAATACATATAAGTACAAATTGTGCGTCGTCATTTTTTTTGGACGAATTGATAATTAAAATTTTATGAGAAAACTTCTGAATCTGATTCTTCTTGTCTTTTTAGCCGGATTATCATCATGCGAAAAGAAGAATACTGCTGTTGAAGGTACTGTGAGTAACATGAGTGATCTCAAAATTCCGGTAGGCTTTACATGGGAGAATTCAAAGGATATTTATTTTGATATCACTATCACGGATAACCGGTTTAATGATGCAGTGCATGTGGTTTCAATATTTGATGCAGACCCGGCATTAAATGGAAAGTTGCTTTCCAAAGGTTCTGCGTCTTTGAAAATACCTTTTGCAACCAAGGTCTATTTGCCGAACACAGTGAAGGAGGTATTTATTGTTAAAACTGCACCTGATAATACAAGCAGTATTCAGAAGGTGGCAATTTCAGGACTTAAATTAAATGTTCAGTTAAGCGCAACACTGAATAGTAATTTAAACAAATTAGCTGGTACAAATACCACAGCCGGCATCGATGACAGCCCAACATGTACAACTGGCTGTACACAAACTATAACTTCATCAAATACCAATATTAATGTAAATAACGGTGACTTAATATGTATAACCGGAAGTAATATTACAGTGGGCTTTAATGGAAATGGAGGAAC
>CAYJAM010000157.1:0-6034 GCA_964367725.1 uncultured Sphingobacterium sp.
GATAAACTTTCAATAGGCAGCAATAACTGGGTTGTTGGAGCCAATAAAATGGCCGATGGAGCTGCTTTCATGGCCAATGATCCCCACCGTACCATTTCTGTTCCTTCACTTCGCTATATGAGTCACCTCGTAGCTCCGGGATGGAATGTCGTGGGTGGAGGAGAGCCGGAAATTCCGGGTATTTCAATTGGACATAATGAATACGGGGCATGGGGTTTAACCATTTTCGGTACCGATAGTGAGGATCTGTATGTTTATGATCTCAATCCCGAAAATCTCCGGCAATATCAATACCAGGGGAAATGGGAGGACATGAAAGTCATTCAGGAAACAATTAAAGTAAAAGGGAAGTCTGATGTATCAGTTGATTTGCTGTATACCCGGCACGGCCCGGTAAGCTATGTCGACAGTCTGAATAAAAAAGCCTATGCTGTTCGCTGCGGATGGCTGGAACCGGGTGCAGCACCTTATCTGGCATCTTTGAGAATGGATCAGGCCAAAACCTGGGAAGAATTCCGTGAAGCTTGCTCTTACAGTCACATTCCAAGTTTGAATATGGTATGGGCTGACAAGCAGGGAAATATTGGCTGGCAGGTGGTTGGTTATCAGCCTATCCGAAAAAAATCAAGCGGACTCGTACCTGTACCCGGTGATGGTCGCTTTGAGTGGGAAGGCCGTTTACCAATTAAAGAACGCCCGCATACCTATAATCCTGCCAAAGGATTTTTTGCAACAGCCAATCAGAATCTGACACCTGAGAATTTTAATCGCTGGGATGCTACCGGCTTTGCCTGGGCAGATCCCTTTCGGGGAAACCGCATCAATGAGGTTTTGGGGACAGATAAAAAATTAACAATGGATGATATGAAAGCCCTGCAGGTTGATTATCTGTCAATTCCGGCCAGAACGATCACTCCTCTCCTGAATAATTTAAGCTTATCCGGAAAAGAGGCAGAAGCCAGAGAACAACTCAAAGCCTGGGATTTTAAACTCAATCCAAATTCTGTTGAAGCTGCAATTTATGTGGCATGGGAAAATCAGATCAAAGCACAGGCCACCGAACGATTTATTCCGGCATCAGTAAAAGGATTGATCAGTTTGCAAACCAGTAAGATAATTGATTGGATTATGAATCCGGATAAAAAATTTGGCCCGGATCCAATTGCCGGCCGCGATCGCTTTTTAGCTGAAAGCTTTAGCGCCGGACTCAAAGATCTGGAAGAAAAGCTAGGCCCGGATAAGAGTAAATGGCAGTATGGTCAGGAAAAATATAAACATACCTATATGGCCCATGCCCTGGGGCATCTCGTAACAGACAGTATCAAGTCTCGCTTAGACCTTGGTCCCCTGCCCCGCGGTGGCTATGGGGATACTCCAGGTTCGACCAGCGGAAATTTACGCCAGAATGCAGGCGCTTCCTTCCGCATCATTGTCAATACCGGCGATTGGGATGCCGCAGTAGCGACCAATGGTCCGGGCCAATCGGGTGATCCTGCAAGTCCTTTCTACAGAAACCTTTTTGAGCCATGGGCAAAAGATCAGCATTTCCCGATCTATTATTCCAGAGATAAGATTGAGAAAGTAAGCGTGAGTAAGACTCTGCTGAAACCGGAATAATCCAATTTCATAAAATACAAAGGACAAGCCCTCAGACCCTGAGCTTGTCCTTTTTTTTTGAAATTAATTACATTTCCATCCAGATGTGTATTTTGGCTCATGAACAAAAAAATACCTATGGATATCGTAGAAAATGTCAATTCACTAAAGATCGATCTCGGGAACTTACCTAAACCGGGCGGTTCTTATACTGCAGTCAATACCCGAGGCAATATTGCTTTCGTTGCAATTCAATTCCCGATAAAGGATGGGCAGCTCCAGCATGCTGGCCGTTTGGGTGATCAGATCAGCACGGAACAGGGTTATGAAGCTGCCGGGATCTGTGCAAGGAATATCATCGGACAGATCCAAAAATTCATCGGATTTGAAAATATTGAAGGCCTTAATCATCTCGACATATACTTTCAGAATACAGAGAACTGGAATGATGGACCGGCAGTGGCAAACGGAGCATCTGATCTTTTTAATGAAGTACTCGGAGAAGCCGGAATACATACCCGAACAATCATCGGGGTACACTCCCTTTCCAGAAATTCCTGCATTTCAATTACAAGTTCCTTCACATTAAAATCGAAATAGTGCCCGCATTTTTTAAACAGCAAATACTTAGTTTCAAGATCCTATGAACCAATTTATTCTACGAAATATAAAGGCTTTTGAAATGATCGGGGTCATCATGCGGATTTTCAGCTTTACCCTCGTAAGCTGGCTCGGTCCCGATAGCCCCTTTCTTTTTGTTTGGATTTTCAATACCCTTGATGCTATTCTGCTTTCCTGGTGTGCTATTCTTAAAAAAGACCGCGCCTATACCCTGTTAAATGTATTCTGGATTCTTGTTGGGATTATTGGAATTTTGAGAGCCATTGGCTACATTTAATTTAACCTGAAAAAGCCCGAGAAATTGCATATTTAAGTTTTGAAGATTTAAAAGAATATGAGAAATTTCATTATCGCAGTCATACTGCTCATTTTAGCTTCCTGCGGACAAAAAGCAGAACAGCAGAGTCCGGCGGAACAGACCAGATTTGTAAATTATGTGAAATACATTCGAAATGCCATTAACTCCTCAGATGAGGCTAATCGGAGCATTCAACTCAATAATGGGGTGCTTTTAACGAAAGCCTACGTCAAAGATAGTCTGTCCTTAAAATTTAATTCCTGGCAGGCCACCCTGGTAGAGATTATCGAAAAACCGACGACTACAGAAGTAAATTTCAGTATTCCTCTCGATTCTTCTAATAAATCAGCAGAAAAGGCAGTTATTTTAAGCAGTTTGCTGGATAAAAGCAAAAAAGAGATGATTCAGGGATTAAAAGTGGGCGACCAGGTAAAAATCAGTGGAAATTTTATTGAAAAAGAGGGATTTATTGACATTGATAGTTATAGTAATTATAAGTTTTCGAAGAATGTGTTTGATAATCCGGAATTCAAGATAGAATTAGGGAGTATTGAGTAGTGAGTATTGAGTAGTGAGTACAGCACATTCAGTAGCTTGAGAACATAATAAGGAATAATAAATAAACAAAGAACTTATACATGGGTACAAATACAAACAAGAAGATATCGAGACTGAGTTTTTTAAAGAACACAGGTATTGTTGCAGCGGGATTGACCTTTCTGCCGGATTTGCTGAGTGCGGAATTGAAGGATAGTCTTCTGGGCGGGCAAGTGACCGGAAATGGGATCATGGATTATCAGATCATCATTCCGGTTGGGGCGAACGCAATTGAAAAGGAAGCGGCTCTGGCTTTGCAGAAGTATTTATCGAAATTATCAGTAAAGTCGGTTCCCATTTCAGAAGAAGGTAAATCAGTCGTTAAAAACGGTATTTACCTGGGTGAAACAGAATATGCGAAAGCCCGGCAAATCAACTCCAGTAAAATACCTGAAGCGGGTTTCATATGTAAAACAGAAGGTGAAAATTTTATCATAGCCGGTGGTGCGAAAAGAGGTTTACTTTTTGGAGTTTTTGATCTGCTGGAGGGTTTGGGTTTCAGGAAATATTCACCTGAGATCGCGGGTAATCCTCAAGCTAAAGACTTTAATCCACCCAAGGCTGAAAAGCTTGTTGAACCTAAGATCAGATACAGAACTACCTCTTACATCCAGATGGCTGATCAGGAGTATTCAGACTGGCACAAACTTTCGTCAAGGGATGACTGGGGATTATTCGTCCATACCTTCAATACACTGGTCCCTCAGCAGGAATATGCCAAAACCCATCCCGAATATTATTCATTGATCGATGGTGTTAGACGGCCGGGAACCCAGTTATGTTTGTCGAATCCAGAAGTTTTAAGACTTCTGGTTGCCAGCCTTAAAAATAAAATAAAGGAAAAACCAAATTCCAGCTATTGGTCTGTTAGTCAGGATGATAATGACAGGTATTGCCAATGTGATGGCTGTAAGGCCTTGAATGAGAAATACGGAAATGTCCCAAGTGGTTCGATCATCTATTTTGTAAATCAGGTTGCACGCGAAATTCCTGATAAGATCATTTCAACTCTGGCTTACTGGTATTCACGCAAGGCGCCAAAGAATATAGAAATTGAACCCAATGTCAATATTATGCTTTGTAATATTGAGAGCTCACGCCAGGCTCCGGTTTATGTGACAGATCCAGCTTTTTCCCAGGACCTGAAAGACTGGGGTGCCCTTTCAAAAGATATCATCATTTGGGATTATAACATACAGTTCACCAATTATGTATCCCCTTTCCCAAATCTTTACACCTTAAAACCCAATATTAAATTCTACACCGATAATCGCGTGAATGCTTTGTTCATGCAGGCAAACAACGAAGCAGCAGCCGAAATGGCCCTGCTCCGCTCCTATCTGATCAGCAAATTAATGTGGGATCCGGAGGCAGATGATAAAGCCATTATTAATGAATTTCTGAACGGGTATTTCCAATCGGCAGCACCATTTATCCTGCAGTACATCCAGAGCATGCAGGAATCACTTGTTAAAAGTGGCATGGTGCTGAGTATTTTCGGGGATCCGATCCATGCTAAAAATGCCTATTTGTCGGCCGAGATGATGCAGCAATACAAGCAGCTTTTCGATAAGGCCGAAAAGGCGGTTGCTTCAAAGCCCGAATTATTAAAACGCGTAAAAACGGCCCGCCTGCCCCTCATGTATGCCGAAATACAAATTGGCCGGACTGAAATAAATACTAACCGAAGTATGTTCCGCAAGGATACTAATGGCCGCGTTTTACCAAAACCAGAATTTAAAACACTTGTCAATAATTTTGCGGACGGCTGTACCCTGAATAAGGTCAAACTGGTGCGTGAAAGAAGTGGAACACCTGAACATTATCGTGCATCCTATATGCGGGTATTCAATAATATGGAAGGAATCAGCACTGCTAAATCATTCCTGAAAAAGATCATCCCTGTCAGCAAAGCGAACCCTAAGTCGAAAGCTTTGGAAAGTCTTACCGATGGCATTTTCGCTTCCTATGAATCCTGGCAGGAAGCCGATAAGAGCTGGGTTTATTGTACCGCCGAGCACATGGATTTTATTCTGGATCTCGGAGAAGTCATGCCTGTTAATTCTGTAAACATGGATTTCATGAACCCTCAGGCACAACCCGATTGGCATTTATTTGCTTTACCAAAATTTGTCAGCTATTCACTTTCCTCGGATGGTAAGGAATATGGTGAAGCAATAACCATCACAAACCCAAACAATCCAAATCCGCTCGAAAACCCGGGAATTATCAAAATTTCAGTTCTTCCCTTTCTGGCAGAATTAAAAGCAGGAACAAAAGCCAGGTACATTAAAGTCCATGCAGAAAGTTTACTGAAAACCCCATCCTGGCATATTCGCTCAGGGCAGCCGCTTTCGGTTTATACGGATCAGATTGTGGTGAGGTAAAAAGAGAAAAAGATTTGTTATAAATGAAATTTATTGTTTTATACTCTCTAAATGGCAATTTTTGAACTAAATTTAAAAAGAGTCTAAAAATTAGGTTTTGTTCTTACCTCCTTCGTAACTTGTTCGTGGAACACCCCCTTTAAGACCATGTAAAGGCAATATCCTGCGAACAAGGTACGAACATGGTATGTTGTTGGTCCCTAGATGTCATGATGTAAGAAAGATTTGAGGGCAGCGAGAAATAAACTCAAATTTCCTATGTTTGAGTCTATGACCCAGCCCCCTATCTCAGTGAACCCCCTGTCCGTAGAGTTCAGCGCAGCGTCTCTACGGATTAGTCGATAAAAAAGAGTCTTCAGACTCGTTTCTAAATTATTCCCCTGTTCCTTTTACTGAAATAGCTTAGTTTATCCCGCTCATGGCCGCGGAGGCCTAGTCCTTTTTCTTCAGGAAAAAAGGACCAATCCGAGGAGGAAAGACGAGACCATGAGTACCTTAAAAAAAAATAAACTAACAACGAATAAACCCCGCCGCT
>CAYJAM010000158.1:0-6002 GCA_964367725.1 uncultured Sphingobacterium sp.
TCTTTCTAAGAAAAGGAAGATCTGACATTGTCTCGCTTGGATGTGGGTCTATATCGCCGGTTACGAAACATGTGTATAGGTTTCTGGATTCGGCCATATGTTTAATTGACTTAGTGAGGTGCATTGAACTCTCTACTGAGCCACTCGGTTCGTACCAGTTCATGAAGCTTCCGAGTACTTCAGAATTGGGTGTCGAGGCATTTATGGAAGCGAGAATCAACTTGGTGATTGATGAAGCACCATCCGGCGTATTTGGCTGATTGAAAGTCACTATTTGGGACTGAGCGCTCTGGCAGAGCACTACAGCGCTTATAGCTATAGTCGAGGTCAAGAGTTTTTTAATTGCACTAAAGATTGTCTGTCTATTGCTCATGGTTTAAGATGCTCTCGTTGCAGGTGCCGCTTTGCGATAACTTCGTAGAGTAAGTCACGAGTCGTGATTGAATTTTCAGCTCTTTTTTCGCTCAGATCCGTGGCAGCCGGTTCCACTTTCGGCCTCTAGGTGTACGCCTTTTATTTGATGATCGTGTGGACCTACTTCACTATCCTGTCTTATACCAGGCCGATCCGCTCTAGTTGCGCCACGGAGAGAATACCCCTGGTAGTTTGGTAGGCAAAAATTCCCGTCTGTCACTGGTCCATGTGTATTACCAAGAAGTTCCGAGAGAGTGTTGAAACGGTGCACGTCCCATTTTTGACCGTTGCATAGATACCACCCCGTATAGATAGATGGATCTGTGTTTCCTGCGTAAGCAACTATGGTTCCAATCGGTATAAACATGATTGAAATCTCCCTGAAAATTGGTGTTGTGGACTTTTCTTGGTTTTACTTGCTCTGAGTGGTTGGTACCACCTGTAATGCGGCACTATCGTGCTTGTGAAGGCGAGTGATTTCTTCCCCGGAGCAGTGAAGCGCATCTGGGTGAACGTTTGTGCTGTTTTGATGTGTGGCAAAACAGCACAGCTTAAGAATGACTGAGAAAGAGTTTAAAGGATTAAGAGGATGCCTAATTGCGTTCGATTATAAACAGTGAATGGTAAAAGACAGTTCGAAAGTAATTCGAAACTTGCACTATTTAATCTTTCTGTTGTCAATTCACTTGGTCGAGTCTAGTCTCTGCCGCAGTCAAGCGTTATTGGATCCCTTGGCTGCGATAGGGGATTGCGCGGGATTGGATTTCACTTTTATCTGATCGATTAGGTCGGAGTTACGCTTACGAAATAGCGCTCGGTATCTATTTCATGTCAGTTACTTGTCACTTAAAAACTGCACGCCTATTCCCTCGCCGCAATCACCACTCGAGGACCGGCGACCCAATCTTTGTGCTCGTCTGTGTAATACAGATAGGCACGACTGGCGGGACCTGTGTAAGTCCCCGGGATAGCAGCTACGAGGCTTATAGGCACGCTCACTTTTGTGTTGGCATCGATAGAGCGCCAGTAGAGTACTACCTCGCGGCCGTTGACCTCGTAGGAGGCAATGGTGCCTTTTTTGACCAACTCTTTGAGTTGATCATGTCTTGGCTCCAGCCCGCCCGGCAGACCAATGATTGCTATCGGGCTTGGCACTGTTTCTTTAGAGGTGTTTTCTACTGTGACATTTGCCTCAGTGGATGTGCCTTCAACCACTTTGTCTTGTGCCATTTTGACACTCAGATCAAGCACACAGTCTTTGTCGCTGACTGGTGTCAGGGTGTTGTATTTGACTGCCAGCGAGTATGGCATGGCGCAACCGCCGACCATCTCCAGGTCGATTGTGTGATTGCCGGGAGTGAGGGGCTCGCTCAGGTTTGGTAGCTTGAGTGACTCCTGCGAGCTCTTGTCAAAGGCTACCCAATCACCAATCGCCTGTCCATCTACGTAGATGCGCAACTTGCCTGGTGCCTTGGGTCTGGCGTGGAGTTTGTCATAAGCGATTATCGTGCGTAGCGCTAGTACTGTTGATTGAGTGGAGCCGTAGCGTCCGTTTTGGCACGAGTCTGCCAGATATTTGATGCTGCGCTCCACATTGACTGCGTAGTCAGGATCGCGCAACCAGGCGAGTGTGGCTAGTGAGGTGCCCTCTATCTCCAGCGCATTACCACCGCTGCCCTCAATTGAGCTTTGTACTTTGTCGACTGAGCCGTCTTTAGATTGCAAAGACGCCAGGCGCTGCATCAGTTGTTTGGCTGCGGGCTTGTCCCCTGCCAGATAAAGGGCATTTGCTGCCAGTCCCAGGACATAGCTGTTTTGGCTTTTGTTGGCGGAGGTCTTTAGCAGTGCTAGCTCTTTGGTTAGCTCGGATGGATTTTGTCCAATCTCCAGGAGTGACCAGACGATGTATGCGTTGGAGCAGTCTTTGTCCTCCAGCCACGTATGCACGTTTGCGCGCTTACGTGTAAAGCCGCCTTGCCCGTCCCTCTGCTGCATCAGCCAGGCACGAGTGGTGTCGAGCATCTTGCGATCGACCTCTCGCACTTGTGCCATGTCGCTAAAGTGCTGTAGTCCAAAGGCGGTCAGTGCCTCGTGTCCGGGGTCATTGCCAAAGCACTCATAGCCTTTATCAGTGGTGCGATAGCCGAGCAATTTTTTATATCCTTTGTCGAGTTTTTCGCGTGCTGCCTCAATTAACTTTGGCGATACGCCAGTGTGAGAGAGGAAATATTGCTGCGCCATTGTGAGCGGATAACTGGTGGATGATGTCTGCTCAAAGCAGCCATTGGGGTCTTGTATCAGCCGTTCAAGTGCGCCAGAGAGGTTGGCTAGTGGTGTGGGATAAACCATTGTGTTTGACGACAAGCTTTGGGGTGCTACTGTCTCAGGGATTGTGATCCTGAGTGAGACCCTTTTGCCGGGCTCAATAGTGCCACCAAATGTGGTCTCTATGGGAAAGCCTTGCGGTTTGACTGTCAGCTGTCTAGTGACTTTGTCTGAGTATACGCCCGCCTTGGCTTTGAATGTCAAATCTATTTGACCGTTGCCAGTGCCTACGTCGATGGGTTGGATGTAGCGCACACGCTTGTCGGCATCTATGTCTTTGCTGGATTGCATCAGTCCAAGCAACTTGAGGGGTCCGGTGAGATCGATGTGCAAATCTGTATTGGCTAAGAGATTGGTGGTGCCATTGATCAGACTTATCGGCAGCATGATTTTGTCACCGGCTGTCACTTCTAGTGGTACTTTGGCCTCTGCGTAAAATGGTTGAATTGATTTTAGATCTTGCGTGACGGCTCCGATAGAGCCTGTGTCGGTAAACCCATCGGCAGCCACCTTAAATGTGGTGACACTATCATTTAGATCAAATGCTATCGTGCCTTCGCCTGTCTTTGCATCTGTCTTAACCAGTGCATTCCAATAGAGCGTCTCGGTAAAGTCTTTTCTTTCGTTTGGATCGCGGTTGGGACGTACTTGGTGGGCGTACTCTCTGACCATGCCGTAGTAGGTTTTGTTGCAGTCACTGTGGAAGCTGTATTTATCCACTGCTACTGCCGATGCTGGGACGTATTCGTTGCCTCTTATCTGCATGTCGCCGTCGGCATCTGGTATCGGTGCGCCATCTGGCAATGTGGGGCTGGTCTTTTGATGCCTCTCTGTGCGGCCTGATGTATAGTAGCGCTCGTCTATAACTGTTGGTTCCACTTGGAACATATTCATATCCCGTGGACCTTCGACTCGTCCAATTTCTTGGGGGAGTTTGTTGTTTTGTTGTTGCTGTTGCTGTTGTTGATCTGCTTTTGGCGAATTGTCGTCAGCCAAAAGTGCGAGCGGTTGGGCGTTAACAAACTTGCGCTCCTGTTCTCCGAAGTGATACTCCTCGAACTCGATGCCACCCGTTGCAATCCCAGGGGCGTTTTGCACCTTAAAAGCCAGCGCTCGTCTTGCATCGTCACCATTGGATTGCAAAAACTTACTCACGTCTCTCAAGGCAAAGCGTCTCCAGCCTTGCGTACCTAGCAAGAGGTCGGTGGCAAGTGGAGCCTTGGGGTTTGTTGGGTCTAAATAAACCTGAGCGTCAGCCAGGTCTTTGACTTCTGGCTCCAGCAGCACCATGACCGGCAAGCGCGGTGCTTGCTCGCGCTTCTCGACCATTTGTAGCACGCTCTCGTCTGTTACCGTGACGCCGACTACTGCTGAGACTGGCTTGCCATCTGCGTCAGTAGCTTTGATTGTGACTTTGGCGTTTTCGCCTGGGATGTATCTTTGCTTGTCCATTGTCATGGAAATATTGAGCGGTTTGGCTTGCTCTCTATAAATTAGTCGCTCTGCAAGCGGTATGCCATTTTGATCCCAAACGGTGGCGGTCAGCACACCATCAGCATCTGGTGGCACGATCATTGATATTTCGGTCAGTGTGCCACCCAGATTTTGTTCTTGTTTGTTGCTGACTTGAGTGTCTCTGGATGTTTTGCGTGATTTTGTCTTGATGTTGTCGTTAGATTTATCTCGTTGTTTGTCGCGTGTCTTGAACTGCTGACTGGCTGTCTCCAATCTGTTGGTAGCCAGGATGACATCATGTTTTGATAAAGTGACGCGCAGGTTTTTGCTAGTTGATCCTACCTGGAGCGTGATTGGTTGTCCTTTTGGGTGGACATCGCTTTTGCATGTGATTACCGCACCCTCTGCCTTTACCGGAGGTAGCTCGTATAGCTTGTCGATGCCTGAGGGTTTGGAGACCTTTAGATAGTATCGTTTACTTGCGCCTGGCACAAACTCAAATCTGCCGCGGCCTTCATGCTCGGTATGCAAGGTGGTGACAAAACTTGAGTCCTTTGTGTTTGTGTCACCGCCAGTGGTGTCGGCATCTTTTGCAATTATTGTGGCATCGATGTCTGCTGGTTTGCCGTTTGGTTGTGTCGCCTGGACATAGACACGGTTTTTAAATCCATTAACCAGATCGCCACCCTCTGGATAAATCTGTATATCGACAGCGTTTACCAATATTGGGATGGACTTTGATGCTGTCTCTTGTACACCGCCATCTTGTATGGCGAGTGCCAGTGTGCCTTCGCCTTTGGCGATGTCCTTAGGCAGGGCAAATGTGACTGTGCACAGCCCCTTGTCGTCCACCGTTGTAGTGCTCTCTGGCAGCGCCACTCCGTCCACACGAGGCGTGGCTGTCACTTTTGCACCGGTGGGAGCGCCACCCTCTGCGCGCTTGACCTCCAGTGTGGCTGTGACTGTGTCGCCGGGTCCATAGCCATCACGCAAAAATGTAATATGCGAGTTTAGACGTGGCGCTCTAAAGGCTCTTATATCTATTTTGCGCTCTGCTGGGGCATAGCCTTCTGGGCGAGCCGTGATTGTGTATTCTCCGCCTGCCTGACCATCTGATATAGGCCAATCAAAAGTCCATACGCCATTTTCTGTGGTAGTTCGTCCTTCTGCCGCTACTTCGCCTTTGGGGCTCCGTACTGTGATTGCCACAGAGAGACCTTGCAGGTGCGGTTTGTGATTGATTGCATGCATTACCACTCCGCGCACATAGACTTTATCTCTAACGCGATAGATAGGTTTGTCGGTGCTTATGTTAGTCAAGTAGCGATCATGCCCGCCAAGTAGGTCGGTGACCGTGACTGGAGTGCTCTGGTTGTTAACAGGCGGGGCTGGTATCGGTCGGGGCTTGGCAAAGGCAATGGGCAACAGCAAAGTCGAGGACATACAAAAGAGAGCCACACCAAACCGCTTGCCAATCATCGCGTACACTCCAGGCTAGTAAATTTGCATGTTTGACTATTTGCGCGCAGCTCAAAGCCGACTTGCTTTTGGCAATGTCGGATACCGCTAACAATTAGTAAACCGGCGTCATTCTATCAGACGTGGGCGCTGTAAAACGTGCAACCATGCCATTTTTGCTTGCGACGATCTTGATCTGATTTTGTTTCCCCGGTTGGATTAGTTTTTGGCAACATGATTGCAAATATCTTTAGTGATGGGCTTTTGAAGCCCTTGTTATGGCGTTCGAGCGACTTTTACACCTGGGCCAGTTGTTTGTCGAGTATTACCTTACCTTGCCTTTCTTTTGG
>CAYJAM010000159.1:0-5997 GCA_964367725.1 uncultured Sphingobacterium sp.
AGGTTTTTCAGCCGGATTCAGTCCGCTAAAGATCTCCTTTACATACATTTTTGCAACTCTTTTTGGGGTGTCTCTTAAACTATCGTCATTAAGATCTAAACCCAGGATGTTCATGATATGACTAAAATGCTTCTCAATAAGCTGAATTTTGGTTTCATCATCCAGGTCAAATGCATCCTCACGCATTGGAGTATCAACAGAAGCTGAAATATGACTTTCAGCCATCATACTTAATAAATCCTGCTCTGTGGTGTGCAGAATATGATTCGGATTATTTTTATCCATTGTATATTTTCGTATTATTTTGGTACAATTATAACAATAACATTCTAATTAAATCGATTGGATAAGTCGCTTAAATGTAAAATAATCATGGATGAAATGAAAAAACAAAAGCCTGAATTCAGGCTTCCAATCATAGATAAGAATAAAATTAATCCTGGAATTAGGAAGCATTCCCGCTAATCATAACTTCAAAAATAGAACCATCTCCAGGGATAGAAGTAATATTTAGTTTTCCATTCAAACCACTAATCAGATGCTTGATTAATTGCAAACCAAAGCCATAACCTTTTTCGCCCTCAGTACCCTGCTCTGAAGAAGCATTACCATTGAGTATGGAATCTATCTTCTCTGAGCTAATACCATCACCGGAATCCTGAACTTTAATATTTAAATTATGTTTTGAATTTGAAATATCCATATCAAGCTCTACACTAACCTTTCCACCGTAAGGCGTGAATTTAATGGCATTCGATATCAGGTTACCAGTAATTTGAAGCAGCTTATTTTTAGGAAATGGTATGCCTATGGCCCGCGGATCAATATTTACTTCAAACTGAATATTTTTTGATTTTGCCTGAGGGATATATAATTTTTCAAGTTTCTCCTTAAAAGATTGCATATCCATTTCATTGCCATTAATGGCAACCGATTTATTTTTATCAGCACTTAAAATTTCATCTGCAAGTTCAAGAATTGACTTTCCACTTTTGTGAATGAGGTTAATAAATTCAAGTACCTCATCAATTTTATTTTCCTTACCCTGTTCACTGATTATTTCTGTAAGTCCGATGATGCCTCCCAAAGGTCCGCGGATATCATGTACAATCTTGTTTTGGGTCGCCTGCACCTCCTTAACCCTATTTCTTAAGCCTTCAATTGCCTTGTATGCCTTAAGACGGTTAACAATTTCGTCAGCAATAATCCTCAACAAATCTTCCTTCTCAGGCGAGAGTTTTTTAACCTCCCTGTCGAGAATACAGAGTGCACCAATATTTAAACCGTCAGAAACGAGTGGTACTCCAAAATAATAGCGAAGTGATGGATCATCTTTTACATAAAATTTATCCTTAAAACGATCATCCTTTGATAAATCCTCAATTTCAAAAGGTTTTTCATCATACTTAATTGTATACTGACAGACTGAATCTTCACGAGGCATTTGCTCGAGATCAAGACCGTAATTGGATATAGTCCACTGAGTATAAGAATCTATTAAATTGACCAGTGATATTGGAGTCCCGGCAACACTGGCTGCCAGCTTAGCAAGATCCTTGAAGTTATCCTGAAAATTGGAATAATCGAGATTAAAATCAGAAAGATTCAGGACTCGTTCATATTCATTTTCTGGAATTGGTGGATTATAACTCATTGTTATTTTAAGAAATCTGGGTTAAAGTTAAAGTTTACAGATTGAAAGATTTTTATTTGAAGGCTATTATTTGAAAATTCCCGGAAAAATATAAAATCATTTTAGATCTGTTTTATTTCGGTTATTTGTATACCAAAAAATAGGCCAATGTGACTAAAACGCTTCAGGCCTGTAGCTTCCGGTAAATCTTATCCAATACTATCTACGAATATTTAACCCTTAATTAATATATTATTGAAAAATATAATTTATAAGGTTTAGAAAATTTACATTCACTTTTAGTAACTAACAATTTCCCTTTCATGAAAAAAATATTCCTGATTTCAGTGTTTTTAATCAGTGTGCTTTCAGTCAGTGCACAAATTGAAAAAGTAATTTCAGCTCAACCCACCTACAAAGCGCAGATCGATAAGATTAGCAGTAATAAAAAAGTTCAGATGGCTTTTGAAATCATTAATCAGCTTGAACCGACAACAATGAAGGAACTGATAGAACTTACAGAAATTCCTGCTCCACCATTTATGGAACAAAAAAGAGCCGAAAGGTTTAAACAAATGCTTCAGAATGCCGGGATCGATTCTATATGGATTGACGGGGCGGGAAATGTCATTGCTTTACGAAAAGGAAAAGGCAATGGCAAAACGGTTCTCATTGAAGGACATTTAGATACAGTTTTTCCTCTGGATACTGATGTTAAGATAAAAATGAAAGGAGATACATTATTTGCACCGGGTATTGCTGATGATACCAGGGCACTCAGTGTGGTTCTAACGGTAGTTAAGGCAATGAACCAGGCAAAAATCTCAACAGAATCTGATATTTTATTTGCCGGAACCGTCGGAGAGGAAGGATTAGGTGATTTGCGGGGGATCAAACATATTTTCAAACCTGGCAATCAGAAAATCGATTCACATATCGCTTTGGATGGTGGTGATATTAACGGTCTCGTTACAAATGGTTTAGGATCGGTACGTTATAAAATTACATTTAATGGCCCAGGTGGTCATTCATGGGGTGCTTTTGGCTTAGCTAATCCACATCATGCAATGGGAAAGGCAATCGACTATTTTAATACGGCCGCCTCAAAATTTGTCGAAGATGGCCCAAAAACCACCTATAATGTTGGCAGGATTGGTGGCGGCACTTCAGTAAACTCCATTCCATTTGAAACCTGGATGGAAGTAGATATGCGCTCGCTGAGTCCCGAAAAGCTGAAAGGAATCGAGCAAATACTAATAAATCAGGTTAATAAAGCTCTTGATGATTATAATTCAGGTATCAAAACCGGAGCAAAACTGACTGCACAATTTGAAAAAATAGGTGAACGGCCATCCGGTGTTCAGAGTGCCGGGCTTCCATTAACCCAGAGAGCAATGGCAGCAATTGAATACTTTAAATTGAAACCCTCATTAGGAACAGGATCTACAAACTCAAATACCCCAATTTCGCTTGGTATACCAAGTATTACCATTGGCAGAGGGGGAAAAGGCGGAAGCGCTCATTCTTTGGATGAGTGGTGGATCAACGAAAATGGAGCTGAGGCAATAAAATTTGCTTTATTAGTCCTGATTGCAGAAGCTGGTTTGGTTCAATAATGCAATTCATAGACGCAAACTGAATTGTAACAGATTTATGCAGAATCTTTTTTAAATCCAATATTATTCCCACATTCATAAAAATTAAAAACGAAAATTATGGCAGGTTTAGGCGGACCGGAAATCATATTGATCATGGTTGTAGTATTATTAATGTTCGGTGGTAAGAAGATTCCCGAAATGATGAGAGGATTGGGAAAAGGCATGAAAGAATTTAAAGATGCCAAGGACGGGTTAAATGAAGATCCTGAACCAAAACAGGCACAAGCAATTAAAGAAAG
Organism: uncultured Sphingobacterium sp.; assembly: GCA_964367725.1. Classification (GTDB taxonomy): domain Bacteria; phylum Bacteroidota; class Bacteroidia; order Sphingobacteriales; family Sphingobacteriaceae; genus Daejeonella. The sequence continues at coordinate 3,531 of CAYJAM010000159.1, forward strand.
CTAATAAAAAAAGGATCCGAAATCGGATCCTTTTTTTATTAGACATTTTGCCAGCAACTCTGGTAGACGAAGGATTATTTCTTCTTTAATGTCAGAATCTGACCGGCATGATTTTTTGTATCAATTTCAGTGATCACTTTATTGATATAACCGTCTTTATTAATCAGAAAAGTAGTCCTGGTGGTACTAAAAGCTTTTACACCATTTCTTTCTTTCTCAGTCCAGACACCATATTTTGTCACAATTGACTTATCTGTATCAGCCAAAAGCGAAAAAGGCAAATTATTCTTTGCAATAAAATCCCGGTGTGAAGCCTCATCGTCGATACTCACACCCAGAATGGTATAACCTTCTTTCTTTAACTCTTTAAAGTTATCCCGTAAACTGCAAGCCTGAGCAGTACATCCGGAAGTATTATCCTTTGGATAGAAATACAATACCAGCTTTTTGCCTTTGAACTGTTTCAGGGAAACCGTTTTCCCGTTTTGATCTTTAGAGACAAAATCCGGTGCTTTATCGCCAGCCTTTAATGTGGTCTGTGCCTGACTAAGCCCGGGAACAACCAGACTTAGAAGCAGTATTATGGAGAATATTGATTTCATATTTTGTTTTTATTGCAAAATACGGATTTTGAAAGATTAGTATTTGTAATTGTTCAGTTACCTACTATCAGTTACCGGTTGTCAGTTATCTGTTGTCTGAGGTATTTTGGTTCATTTGACAATCAATTTTTATTGCTCAAACGATTTCCATTCGTAATTCGTAATTGGCAATTCGTAATTGGGAATTGGTAATTGGTAATTGGCAATTCGTAATTGGTAGATCGTAATTCATAATTCGTAATTAAAAATCACCACGTCCCCCGCTTCCACATCAATTGTACTGGCATAAGCACTTGCAGGAACAATCGAACCATCTTTAAGAACACGCTTCAGTGTTGAATCACCTGAAAGGGTTAAGCTCATTTTTCTGCGATAATCTGTATTAACAATAACAATAAACTGCTTTCCCCCATTCTCCATCAATGAAACAAGTGCCGTTTTGCCCTCAGTTGCAAAGGCCTTTATTGGTGCTGGTAAAACAGACATTCTTTTGGTGCCTTGAGGTATTGTATTCCCAAAAAATTGCAGGGATTTAACTTTCGCGCCATAAAATACTCCTGAAAGACTTTTTATCTCCTGATTCAGTGTTTTGATATGATCATAAACAGTACTTCTTTTACCATCCAATGTGATTGGTCCGCCACGAAAATCTTCTGTTGATGATACGGGAGTCCAATAAGTAAAATATTGAAGTCCCTGAGCTCCATAGGCAAGGTTTGTAAACATTTGAACCCGCATCGTCGCCAGTGAAGGATCTTCATGCTTATTATCAAAGAGGATTGATTGTGCAAATCCCCAGAAAGGTTTGTTTACTTTTTTAGCTTCATCCGAAAATATCTCCAGATTCTGATGCCATTTCTCATAGACTCCCTCTGCTGAAGTTAAGGGATAGGAATCAAAAGAAAGAAAATGCAATGGGACTTCTTTTGCAAATTTATTAACGTACTCTCTGTAATCAGTAGTTCCTAATTGTAAAGGAGTAGCGTAATTCGGAAAAAGGTTGACATAGCAAAAATGCTTCGGATCAACGGAATTGACCCTTTTTGCCCAGTTACCCAGATCTGTAAATGCATCTACGGCGGGTTCATCCCGAAGAAAATAACCCGCCAGGGCCGGGTGATCCATAAAACGCTTTACAATCTTTTCAGACTCTGTTTTTAATTCAGGGCAACTGATTACAATTTTCATCCCTGCCTGATGAGCTGCATCCAGCGATTTTTGTACATCCTGCGGACTTCCAAGAAAAGAGAAACTAATATCGAAACCTGCATCCTTCATTTCAAGATATCTGGCAGCAGTAGCCTCTTCAGGTGGGATACTATACCAGCCCAGAATTGGAATATGGCCCTTGGATTCTAATTTTTCTTGCGCAGAAGTTGGCTGTGTACACAAAACCGGCAGGATGAAAGCTAAACAGATCAATCTGAATGAGATCAAAAGAAATTCTTTTTTATTCATATAGGGACATTTTTGTATTTGTATATCTGTGAACATAGGTTTATTTAATTTTTCGGGATGAGTAAAGTCTGTTTAATTATAATTCCCAAATTACTGCTTAATATCTCGTGGGCTATCCTGAACTATCCTGAAGAAAATTTGAGAACAAATTTGAAAAAAAAGTAAAAATGATAGACTTAGTTGCTTGACTTTGAAACTAATCGTCAAATTTAATCTAATCTCGTAGTCGGTGATAACACCAACAATAGGGAAATTGGTTGTCAGTTGCCTGTTGTTACCAGATAGTTATCGGGTTTTCTGAATTATTGCGGTTTATTTGAGAATCAATTTTTAATGCACAATCGATTTGCCATTCGTAATTCTTAATTCGTAATTCTTAATTAGTAATTGGTAATTCATAATTGGTA
>CAYJAM010000160.1:0-5976 GCA_964367725.1 uncultured Sphingobacterium sp.
TATCCTTAATGGGGTTATTGCATGAAATAAAGGCTAAAGCCAATAATAGGGTAAAAAGTCTGTTCATTTTATGGATGTTTAGTATTGACTATTTGCTATAATCATACCAAACTGATAAGGGATAATTTATTATGAACACATGATGGCATAGTTTTTTCTTATTAGATAATTATTTATCTGATTTATCCAGAACCTGCAGGAACTTATCATAATACATTAAATCACAATAAGTCCAAGCATGTTGAATCATTCGAAAATTAAACTGTTGCACATGAAGAATAATACAATTGTTAAAGACGCTGAAGAGTATGTTTTCAATCTGTTCAGGGATAAACTTCCAAGTGATTATGTTTATCATAATTTTAATCATACCAGCACTACAGTAAAAGCATGTAAAAAACTGTCCAAGTCATATAATATGACCAGTCGTGATTATGAGGTGCTTTTGCTGGCGGCATGGTTTCATGATACCGGATATATAAATACCTATCAGGGCCACGAAGAAGAAAGTGTTAAATTAATGAAGGCTTATCTGAGTGGAAACTATCCGGATGATAGTATAAGAGAGATTGAGGCTTTGATTTTATCTACAAAAATTCAGACTGTACCAGATGGATCTATGCAGGAAATCCTACATGATGCTGATTATATTAGTTTGGGCAGCAAGAATTTCAACATGCGAGCCGAGCTGCTTCAGATGGAATGGGAGCGTATTCTAAATAAAACTTATACTGAAGATGAATGGGCAGAGATCCAGCTCAAATTCCTGATTGATACCAGTTTCAAGACTGAAGATGCTGTTTTAAAATATAATGAACAGAGATTAGAAAATATCATTCAACAACGTAAGAAAATAGAAGAAAAACAATCCAGATTGCTGAAAGAGGCAGAAAAGAATCAGGCAAAGCCGGTAAAGGAAGGAAGAGGAATCGAAACCTTATACCGTTCTGTCTATGATTATCATATTAACCTGACCTCAATAGCAGATAATAAGGCGAATATGATGATCAGTATTAATACGATCATTATTTCTATTGTTATTACACTCTTTGGTACAGGATTTACTTTTTCAACACAGAGTGAGTTCAGTAGTGTAAGATTTGTTTTTCCTATGGCATTCCTGCTCTTAACTAGTTTGCTTACAGTGGTTTTTGCCATTTTATCAGCCAGGCCCAATGTTACCAATAAAGAGAAATACGAACTAAAGAAAAAGGATAGTAGTATATTATTCTTTGGAAATTTTGCTCAGTTACAGCTGAAGGAATTTGTTGACCGTATAGAAGAACTCAAGAAAGAGAAGGATGAATTATATAACAGCATGTCAGTGGATATATACTATCTGGGTAGTGTTCTGGTCAAGAAATACAGATATCTGAGCTGGTCTTATAACATATTCATGTTCGGAATGGTCTTCTGTGCCGTAGGATTTGTAGTTATTATGATGTTTTCCTATTAGATTCTTATTAGGGTGCATCCGCGACTTCGGGTAAAAAACTCATATCGTCAAGTGTAATATATCGATAACCAACTTCACCCATAAATTCATAAACTTCCATTCCGGTGCGAAGCTTCTCCCAATGAAACCATTGTTCAAGATTTTGTCTGTCCTTTATTTTGGACAGGTATTTGTCTGTTAACAGGATATAGTTGTAATCCACAATTGCATTCTTAAGCAGTTTATGAGCAATAATTACATCCGTCCCAAGTAACTTAATCCGTCCTTTAATATTTGCCGTACTGATATGGCCATAATGGATTATTATTTTCAGCCCCAACTGGTTATTGGCGAGGTATAAATTATAATTATCAGGGTCAGATTGCTCTACTGAACTTACAAAATCAGTAAATGTCTGATAAATTATCTTGCATTGTTCTGCTACCTTACCTACGGAAGGCAGTCTGCCGGTTTTATAGAAAAATATCGCATCCCCTTCTATTTCCCCAATCTTCATTTTGAGAATATTGGTTTCTATCAGTTTGCGGAGTAGTGCAGGGATAAGATTTTTGGTAAAGTTAATATCAGCAGTTGCGATGAATTTTGTAAAACCTGTAATATCCGGCACACAAAAGAATGCTGGTTCAAGTCCGTTTTTGTCTTCCATATCAGGTTTTTCTCGATATGGTAGTGCAATTTATATACCAATTTAAAAGGATGTGATTGGCATAAGCGAAATGCTGAATGGGAATGCCATCCTACGGAATATCTGGATAGTCTATCAACTTAGGCTTAATTTGATTGTAATCCATTTTCGCAACAGTTCTCTAATATTTCTCCACACGGGCCCTAAGTCAGGGTAAAGGGATACCAAATCTCTGGTACCCCTTTGGGGATTTATTAAACAACACTTAACCAACGATCTTTAACATGGGGCAATTCCCTTTCTATTGAGATCTTGTCTTCAATTTCATAAATAGCCTGAACAGTCTTGAAGAAGGAATCCGGTGTAACAGATATCGTGTCAATACCTTCTTCAACCAGGAATTTTGCAAAATCCGGAAAGTCAGATGGCCCCTGTCCGCAGATGCCCACCTTAACACCCATTCTTTTGGCTGTCCTAATCAGCGAACTGATCATATATTTTACCGCTTCATTCCGTTCATCATATAAATGAGCTACCAGGGAAGAATCCCTGTCGAGGCCGAGAACCAGTTGGGTGAGATCATTTGATCCAATAGAAAACCCATCAATATGGGCTGCAAATTGTTCTGCAAGAATAATATTTGAAGGTAATTCTGCCATAAGATAAACTTCGAGGCCATTTTCTCCCCTTTTCAATCCGTATTCTTCCATTACTTCGTATACCCTTTGCAGTTCCTTTGGTGTTCTGCAGAAAGGGATCATTACAATGATGTTATCTAGACCCATTTCCTCTCTTACTTTTTTAATAGCCTTACACTCAAGACCGAAGGCTTCTTTGTATTCTGCAGAGTAATATCTGGATGCTCCCCGCCATCCAATCATTGGGTTTTCCTCCAATGGTTCAAAATATTTTCCGCCAAGGAGGTTCATGTATTCGTTACTTTTAAAATCAGAGAACCTAACGATCACCTTATTGGGATAAAATGCTGCGCCGATACGGGCAATGCCATAAGAGAGTTTGTCAATAAAAAAGGCTTCTTCATTCTTAAATCCCCTGATCAGTGATTCGATTTTCGCACTCAATTCGGAGTCATTCAATTGCCTGTGCCTCAAAAGGGCCATTGGATGGGCATTAATGTAATTATTGATTATGAACTCCTCACGTGCCAGACCAACCCCTTTGTTTGGGAAGTGGGAATAATGAAATGCCGTATCAGGTGAGGCAACATTGAGCATTAGTGGGGTTTTGGTTTCAGGCAAGTCTGACAGATCAAATTCCTGCTTTTCAAAAGGGATCAAGCCCTCGTAAACTATACCGGCATCACCTTCTGCACATGAGGCTGTAATAAGCTGCCCGTTCTGAAGAATTAAAGTTGCATTGCCGCAACCTACTATTGCCGGTACGCCCATCTCCCGAGCTACAAAAGATGCATGACAGGTCCGACATCCGTTGTTGGTAATGATCGCAGCAGCATGTTTCATAATCGGTTCCCAGTCGGGGTCGGTCATATCAGTTACCAGGATATCTCCTTTGCGGAAATCAGCAAGATGAATTTCTCCTGCTTTAAGATCTTTAAGGATATGGACCTTTCCACCTGCAATCTTATCGCCTACCGCAATTCCTTTCAGAATTACCTTTTCTTCTCGGTACTTGTCTGAAATGCTGTATTCAGTAATCATTCCTGTTTTTTTGCGGGAGTGCACAGTTTCAGGTCTGGCCTGAACAATAAACAACTCACCGCTGATACCATCAATAGCCCATTCTATATCCATTGGGCACCATCCGCCCTTTTTTGCAGAGTAATGATCCTCAATTAGGAGAATCCATTTTGAGAGTTGAAGTGCTATCTCGTCGCTAATGCAGAAGAGATCCTGGGCTGCTTGTTCTACTGCAATGGTTTTTACACGTTCTTCTTTGGTTTTGCCATAAACCATCTTTCTGTTTTTATTACCCAGTTTTTTTTCAATCAGAGCATGGAATCCATTTTTCAATGTAGGCTTGAATACGATGAACTCATCAGGAGAGACTGCTCCCTGTACAATTAATTCCCCCAGACCGTAAGATGCATTAATGATTATGGCCTCCCTGAACCCACTTTCGGTATCAAGAGAAAATGCAACACCTGAAGCCGCAAGATCGGAGCGTACCATTTTCTGGATACAAACAGAAAGGCCAATCTGAAAATGATCGAAGTTCAGGTTTTCGCGGTAGCTCAAAGCCCGGTCGGTGAAGAGTGAAGCAAAGCAATTTCGGATCGCAATCATTAATGCCGCCTGCCCACAAATATTGAGATAAGTTTCCTGCTGACCTGCAAATGAAGCATCCGGCAGATCTTCAGCTGTAGCAGAAGAACGTACTGCAACATCAACATTAAATTGCCCGTGATGATCAGAAAGTGCCTCATAGGCCTGTGCAATCTCCTGGGATAATTCAATAGGGAAGGAGCCATTTTCAATTAGAGTCCTGATTTTTTTTCCTGTTATTCCGAGCGATTCTATGTTCCCCTCTTCCATTTCTGCAATAATCTGGGGAATTATCTGATCGAGTTTATTGTAACTAATGAATTCCCGGTAGGCTTTGACAGTAATAATAAAGCCCCCGGGGATGGCTACACCCAGTTTTGAAAGGTTTTGGATCATTTCACCCAGAGAGGCGTTTTTGCCTCCAACAATTTCAAGATCCTGCATGCCTACCTCGTTTAAATTGAGGATCAGACTTAATGATTTCATATGATTATTGAATTATGTCAGCAAATCTATACTGAATCTTTCATCATACTTAGTTTATAATTAGCAAATATTGATACTATCTTAACCAAATATTAGTAAAATTGATATTTAATATGCTATTTTAGTATTAATGGATCCGCATCTACTCGCCATACCACTAAGCAGTCAGGAATCTTTCAGCGTTAAACTGGAGATCGGGTGGAATTTCTATAAGCAATGGCATTATCACAGAGAAATTGAGATCATTTATATCATTAAGGGCTCGGGTACACGTTTCATTGGTGATCGGATCGATAATTTTAAGGAAGATGAATTGCTGCTGATTGGTTCCAATCTGCCGCATATGCTGCGGACTCAGGGCGACCTGAGTAAAGAAAATCCTGATACAGAGGCTATTGTGGTTCATTTTCTGCCGGATATTCTGAGTTCCTTCCTTAACCTCCCTGAAAATTCAGCGATTGCCGATTTATTGAGGCAGGTAGGTCACGGTTTAGAAATCACTGGTGAAACGCTCTTATCTGCAAAGCGCATTCTACATGCGATCAGGTATGCCCGGAATACTGAGAAGGTGATTTTATTAATTCAGCTTTTGCACCTCATGGCTTCTTCAAGAGAAAAGGAGACATTATCGCAGTTCATGTTTAAGAACACCTTCAATAAATCAGATGATGAGCGTTTGAACAGAATTTATAATTATACGATGAATAATTTTCTGCGGCAGATCACATTACAGGAAATTGCTGATGTCGTTCATATGAGTCCGAATTCTTTCTGCCGTTATTTCAAATCGAGAACCAAAAAGCGTTACTCCTCTTTTCTGCTTGAAATCCGGGTGAGTCATGCCTGTAAATTGCTTTCCGAATCGACCTACAGTATGGCTGTTATTGCCTATGAAAGTGGTTTTATGAATGTCTCGAATTTTAACAGGCATTTTAAACTGATAACGGATAAAACTCCTTTTCAATACAGGGCACAGGTTCGGGTATTGAAAATGTCGCATAGGTAGAATATTCCTGATTTATCATTTAGGATTTTTGCTGATAGAATTTTCCTGATTCAAGGTAACATTTAATTCAAAAATTAATTTGATGTCAATTTTCAGGATCAAACTTGTAAATTCATTTCTACATATCGTGCTGCATGAATTTATATAAATCAGATTCTCG
>CAYJAM010000161.1:0-5969 GCA_964367725.1 uncultured Sphingobacterium sp.
TATGCTTCACAACTCGAAAAATTAGTTGAAGATCGTACAAATTCACTTCAGAAGTCTGTAACAGAACTGCAAGTGGCCAAAGAAACGGTAAGTAAATCCCTCGAAAAGGAAAAGGAACTCAATCAATTGAAAAGCCGCTTTGTATCGATGGCTTCTCATGAATTTCGAACGCCACTTAGTTCTATACAATTATCTGCATCGTTGATTGAAAAGTATAAACTTCAGGATGATGGTGCCAATGTTTCAAAGCATGTAAGTAAGATAAAAAATTCAGTTGGTAATTTAACTACCATTCTGGATGATTTTCTCTCTCTCGAACGTTTGGAAGCGGGTAAAATTGAAACAGCTTTTTCTAAATTTGATATAGTCAAACTTTCTGAGGAGATTACTGAGGAGATGCAAATGATGGCCAAAAAGGATCAGAATATCATTTATCAGCATACAGGCCTGCAAAGCACGGTGCTGTTGGATCAGAATTTGCTGAGGAATTGTATTATCAATTTAATTTCTAATGCCATAAAATATTCAGGTGAGAATACCTTTATTGAGTTTAATACAGAACTATCTGATAAGGAATGTATTGTTACGGTCAGAGATAATGGAATTGGTATACCTGAAACAGATCACAAGCATTTATTTGAACCGTTTTTCAGGGCCAATAATACCGGGAATATTCCGGGTACTGGTCTTGGGCTTAATATTATCATGCGTTATGTTAATTTGATGGGAGGAAAGGTTAATTTTACAAGTCTGCCGAAACAGAAAACAATATTTACCCTAAATTTCCCACAGTAAAATTATATGAAGAAGAAAATTCTAATAATCGAAGATAACCAGGATATCAGGGATAGTTCTGTTGAAATTCTGGAACTTGCAGGTTATGAAGTTTTGGAAGCAGATAATGGTAAAATAGGAGTTGAGCTGGCGCAGCAGCATATTCCGGATATGATACTTTGTGATATAATGATGCCTGAACTGGATGGTTATGGTGTTTTATATCTCTTGTCAAAGAATAGGGAAACCTCCAATATTCCATTTATTTTTCTAACAGCAAAAGCTGAGCGGGCCGATATGAGAAAAGGTATGGAAATGGGTGCTGATGATTATCTGACCAAGCCTTTTGATGATATGGAATTACTGAATACCATTGAGTCACGCTTTCAGAAAAAGGAAAAAATAGCAGCTTTTTACAGCAAATCATTTGAAAGTCTTCAGCTTTTGACCAACCAGAATCAGGGTCAGGGTCTTGATGAATTGAAGAAAATTATCGCCGATCGTAAGGTTAAACAGGTCAGAAAAAAGCAGATCATTTATTATGAGAGTGATGCTATAACAGGCATATATTTAATACTTAGCGGGAGGGTGAAGGCTGTTAAATTAAGTGAAGACGGCAGAGAATTGGTGACAGGAATGTATGGACCGGATGAATATCTGGGAATTCAGGCGATGCTTTCCGGAGATCATTATAATGAAACTACTGAAGCTGTAGATGATACTACAATCTGCCTTCTTCCTAAGGATACCATAAAGCAGCTTCTTGATAACTACACAGATATTGGTCAGAAATTTATAAAGGTGCTTTCCAGCAATCTGATTGAGAAGGAGGAACAATTACTTCAGCTCGCATATCATTCAGTGAGGAAACGAATGGCCGAGATTCTGATTCGCCTGGCAAAGCAGCAAAATCCCGCCGAAAATTCTGAAGCCCAGATTCGTATCTCAAGAGAAGACCTTGCATCAATGGCAGGTATGGCTACAGAAACAGTTAGCCGAACCCTGAGCGATTTTAAGGATGAAGGTATCATTGAAAAGAAAGGTAGTGTGATTGATATCATCGATTTTTCCAAGCTCCATAAAATGAAAAACTGATAAAGATCATTTTTCTTTATGACATCACTCATTACGAAACCTTATTCCTAAAAGTACTTTTGGAATAAATGTTTTATTAATGAAAGTTGTTGCCTATAGTGTCAGAGAGTTTGAGAAGGAATTTGTGGCTCGTGCAAATCAAAAACAACACGATATTACACTGATTTCTAATTCCCTAAGCCTTGAAACTGCGGTTTATGCACAAGGCAAAGAGGCTGTTGTGGTATCAACCCAGGATGATCTTTCTCAAGAAGTAATCGAAAAACTGGCAGATCTTGGCATTAAATACATTACAACACGTTCGGTGTCGACCGATCATATTGACAGAGTAGCTGCCGGTAAAAGAAATATCAAACTGGCGAATGTGCCGTCTTATTCCCCCGCGGCTGTTTCAGAATACACCCTGATGCTCGCTCTTTCTTTAGGCCGAAGGATCATCTCCACAGTGAACAGTAGCCGCGAGTTTGATTTCAGAATAGATCAGCATATAGGTTTCAATTTTAAAGGAAAAACTGTAGGAATTGTTGGCCTTGGTGCGATTGGAAAAGCAACAGCCGCAGTTTTCAGAAGCCTGGGCTGTAAAATCCTTGGCCATGATATTAGTCAAGTTCCAAATCCTGATGGTATTGAGGAGGTTAGTTTTGAGCAGCTTTTGGAAGAGTCAGATATTATCTCCCTTCATATTCCTTTAAACCCCGAAACAAAGCATATCATTAATATGCAGAGTATTTCCAAAATGAAGAATGGCGTGATGCTGATTAATACCAGCAGAGGCGGGTTAATCAAATCGGAGGATCTGATTAAGGGATTAAAGACTGGTAAGATCGGCTGGCTAGGCCTGGATGGATATGAATTTGAGAAGGATATGTTCTATTCTGATCATCGTGCCGATCGTGTGAAAGATCCGATCATGGAAGAATTATTATCATTCCCGAATGTAATTATTTCACCTCATCAGGCATTTCTGACTAAAGAAGCGCTTCAGGAAATTGCGAATCTGATCATTAAGAACCTGGATAACTGGCAGGCCGGCAGATGTTCGGGCAAGGCCTGTGTATGTGCTGATGGATGCTCGAAACGTTGAAGTATTAGACTCAAACAACTAATTATGAATACCCAGAATCTGATTAATAAATATCACGTGGCAGCTCCGCGATATACCAGTTATCCAACTGTTCCTTATTGGAATACTGATGTTCCGGATATCAGTCAATGGAAGGAATCTGTTAAATTTTCATTTGATCAAAGTAATTCCGGGAATGGAATAAGTTTATACGTTCATTTACCTTTCTGCGAAAGTCTCTGTACCTATTGCGGCTGCAATACCCGGATTACCCGGAATCATCAGGTGGAAGATCCTTATATTCAGGCAGTTTTGAAAGAATGGGCATTGTACAGAGAGGTATTTGCAGATAAACCAAAAATCAGAGAAATTCATCTGGGTGGGGGTACACCAACTTTTTTTGCTGCTGAAAACTTGAAGCTTCTCATAAATGGTCTGACTGCGGATGCTGATTTACATCCTGATGCAGAATTTAGTTTTGAAGCTCATCCAAATAATACCAGAGAAGACCATTTAAGAACATTATATGATTTTGGCTTTCGCCGCCTGAGCCTTGGTATACAGGATTTTGATCCAACGGTACAGAAAATAATCAATCGCATGCAAAGCTTTGAACAGGTAAAAGCTGTAACTGAACTGGCAAGAGAGATTGGGTATACTTCAATCAATTTTGATCTGATCTATGGCTTGCCCCTCCAAACTTATGAAGGGCTGGGAGATACGATCTTTCAGGTTGAGAAACTCATGCCCGACCGTATCGCATTTTATAGCTATGCCCATGTGCCATGGATTAAACCCGGACAAAGGAGTTTTACAGAAGCAGACCTTCCATCAGTAGATGAGAAGCAAAGTTTATATGAATTAGGCCGTCAGATGTTTACTTCAATGGGTTATGAAGAGATTGGCATGGATCATTTCGCACTCAGTAATGACAGCTTGTTCAAGGCTGAACATTCAGGAAAACTTCACCGCAATTTTATGGGTTATACCCACCAATACACACAATTGATGGTAGGCCTTGGGGTTTCATCAATCAGTGACAGTTGGTTTGCCTTTGCACAAAATGTTAAAAAGGTAGAAGATTATCTTGAAATGGTTAACAATGGAAAATTACCTGTTTTCAAGGGACATCATCTGACAGAGGAGGATCTGATTATCCGGAAGCATATCTTAAATCTGATGTGCAAAGGGAAAACAGATTGGAATATAAACGAGCCTTTGATTGATGCCATGGTATCCGGACTGGAGCGCGCTAAAACACTTCAGGAAGATGGATTGCTAATTATCAGGGATCACAGTTTAACCGTAACACCCCTCGGAAAACGATTTCTCAGAAATATCTGCATGGCCTTTGACGCTCATCTCTGGGCCAGTCAACCGGAGACGCAGTTGTTTAGTATGGCGGGTTAGTTGCGGGTCAAGCCCGCAATGACTGAATCCTGCTATCACTGCAGATTTGATCCCTTGTCATTAATAATGATATTATTTAAAGATTGGGAGGTTATAGCCTACACGGACAATTGTGAATGAGGTTCCCGCCTACGCGGGAATGACAACTAGGGAGGAATGAATAGGAGATTCCAGCCTTCGCTGGAATCGGTTCAGGTTAATACTAATCTATCGAACCAATCCGCAGCAAGCTTATGCTTTACAAGGTTTTTTCAATTAAATTATTTTTCCAGGATCTTTGCCAAGCTTTTACAAAGATAAAATGACTGCAAGGAAACATCATTTATAATACAGTTCCGCATTGAAATTCCAGCGAAGGCTGGAATCTCCTCACTCCCCAACCACGCTTGTCTTTCCCGCGTAGGCGGGAACCCCCCACTTATTCCACCTTGTGTTTTTTAATCCAAACAGCCTAACCATACTCTTAAATAATGACATTGTACCTGATCCTAAACTGTCTTTCCGGACCTGATCCGCAACATTCAGGCCTCCGGCCCATTTATCATTCCGGGCTCCGACCTGGAACAAACCTCCACCCCCGTGTCCATTTTAGGCGGACTCAAATATGGGATATCCAGGTTAAATCCCCTTAGCACAAACCAAAAACCCAATACAAGCATTAGAAATGGGATGGTCTTATTGATCCGGCGGCGGAATAACGGCCCTGCAAATCCCGTACTGACCATAGCAGCCATCATCAGGGGCAGAGTGCCGATTCCAAAAAAGAACATGTATTGGGCAGAAGCTATGACACTTCCGGTATTCAGAGCACCGGCCATAGCCAGGTAAACAAATCCACAGGGTAAAAAACCGTTCAGTATTCCAACCATCAGATGTCCCGCTTTATGTCTAAGTGCATATCCGAGCAATTTGTTGAATGATTGTACAAATCCTGAGAACCAAACTCCATTACCTATGGACAGCTTGAGAATTCTGGATGTTGCTGCAAGAATGATGAAAACACCGGTTAATATGCTGATTGTTTGTTGCATTCCTGCTAACCAGAGCTGCTGTCCGGCAAGTCCGATGAGTACACCCAGCAAGGTGTAAGTTAAAGTTCGCCCCAAATTATAAATCAGCTTATCGAAGATGATCAGCCAGCGCTGATGATGAATGCTTGGAACTGCAAAAGCCAGAGGTCCGCACATCCCAATACAATGGATGCTGCCGAATAGTCCGGTGAAAAATGCAAGTTCGTTATAATTCATTTAAGCCAAATTCACTAAATTCATACTAAAATATCCTGAATATCAATTGATTACAATGTTTTTATCGTACATGTAAGATTTTCCATTGCTTTTCCATTCAAGTGAAACTTTCCAATGTCCCTTTCTGAAACTATCAAGCGGAAATCCTACCTGATTGCCTGCCCCTGAATTAATATTCATGGTACTGTCTTTTGTTTTATCTGATGGATGTATCAAGCGAATACTTCCTATAGCCGGGCTTTTAAAAATGATCGTCAGTTGGTCATTTACACTAATCTCCGGCTCAGCCTTGTCTTCAATAAGCTGAGTTTTACGGGCATAATCTTTATCGTATTCAATACCTTTTTCATAGTAATTGGTATCCACAAGGTCATCTGAAT
>CAYJAM010000162.1:0-5908 GCA_964367725.1 uncultured Sphingobacterium sp.
ACCTGGCTCAGGTAAGAATTTTGCGGATCCTGATGGTTGGTAGTATTACCTGAAAAGCCATAAGCTCCGTAGAAGATGTGATTGATTAATTTTACTTTTTCAACCGCACTCATTTCATAGATCATCTGCATCCAGATGTCCCGCTTAATATCTTCAATCTGATTGATGATTTTTTGTTCATCGAGATCGGGGTACTGATATTTATTGATGATCAGCATTCCCTGCAGGAGGTCAAAAGATCCCCCGATCTGCCACAACTCAAGCTCACGTTTAACATTCTGGAACTGAATTCTGTGGACAAGGTTTTCTATCCTCTCTTGCAGAATGGTATCCAGCGACTGAGACCAGGCATTTTCCAGATATTCAATAACCTCATTGCCGTAGGATAATAATTTATCTTCCACATGACGGGATATCTCTGCGTCCGGGTCGTCGAGTAATTTAATAAGTGATTCTACTTCCTTCTCATTCATTGCTAATGCCAAATTTACGCAAAAATGTACTTGTTCTTAAGGGCTATTAGTTTCTCATATCTCACATCTCAATCTCAAATCTGACAACTATCTTTAACCCCATGTTTAATCTGTCAATGGCAATGAGTTTCCTGAAGCATTGGTCTAAGGCCAAAACACGTCATGGAATTCATTCCCCCTTTGTTTACAGACTCCTTGATGAAGTTATTTACGATTTTCGTGCTAAAAAAGTTTACCAGGAAATTGAACAACTCAGGGGTGAATCGCTTCACTATGAACGGCAGAACAGTTTAGTAATGAATAATAGTTTAATGTCTCCCCGATTGGCCCAGCTTGTTCATCGTCTTGTGTCGGACTTAAAGCCAGGGAATATAATTGAGTTGGGCGCTTCCCGGGGAATTACCACTGCTTACCTTGCAAAAGCAGTGCCTGAGGCTAATATTATCAGTTTTGAGAGATATTCTGAAGACTTAACCATCACAGAAAGGAACCTGCAAATACTAAATATCCATAACGTAGAACTACTCTCAGGAAATGTTGATGAATTATTGCCAAAACTCCTTGACGGAATTCCTGAACTTGATGTTATTCTAATTGATGGAGAACATTCCAAATTCTCAATATTGAACTTTTTTAATCGCTGTTTACCCAAAATGAGTAAACGTTCGATAATGGTCTTTATGAATATTTACCAGAAGGAGATGAAATCCGCCTGGGAAGAAATTAAATCAAATCCTGAAGTCAGCGTTACAATCGATCTGTTTTGGATAGGATTGGTCTTTGTTAGAAGAGCACAGAGGAAAGAGGATTTTTTCATTCGGTTTTAAAATATTAAAAGGCCTGACCCCGAAGGTGGTCGTATGTGTCGCTTTGTTACATACGACCACCTTCGGGGTCGATTTGCTGGGAATATCGATTGCTATAAACATACGACCGCCTTCGGGGTCGAAGAGCAAAACCGGTATTGTATAATTCTCCACCCGATAGATATCGGGTCTCCACTCTCAATTCTTTACAAATGCTGGTCCATACAGCGCTTTCCCGCTTTTTGTTCCAAGATGCTTCTCATTTTCAACCACCAGTTCACCATTTACAATCACATATTTAAACCCTTTGGAGTAGGCATGAGGTTTAAGAAAAGTGGCCATATCATTGACTTCTGCTTCACTGAAGATCACAATATCTGCAGCGTAGTTGGGTAGTAATAGTCCGCGATCACTCAGGCCAAACTTTTGTGCTGCCAGCGAGGTCATCCTCCTGATCGCATCCTCCATCGTAATTACTTTTTCATCCCTGACGTATTTTCCCAATACCCTTGCATTGGTACCATAGCCACGTGGATGCGGCATTCCTCTTCCCGGTACAGGCACACCAGCATCTGCCCCGAACATACTGAAAGGGTATTTCATGATGTTCTTCACATCTGCTTCGTTCATGCTGTTATAAACCATCTGGGCACCGCCCTTTTCAACCATATCCATAATGGTTTCTGCTTCGAACTTTGCCTTGGCATTTCTGCCCATCAGTTTATTGATCTCTGAAATGTTTTTACCATTCATGCTCGTATCTGAAGGGTAATTGGCTACAACGGCATAACTGTAATTCTTGAATTTATAGCCGGCAAGCTGTGCCAGCATTTCCTTTTTTATCTGAGCTCGGATTCCCGGATTATTTAACCTTGCCTTCAATGAATCATTTCCACCCGCAAAAGCCCAGTCGGGTAAACGAATTCCGAGGTTGGTGCTGCTTGCGGTGTATGGATATTGATCAATGGTCACATCCCAGCCATTTACCCTGGCCTCTTTAACCAGATTGAGGGTGATATCTGATTTTCCCCAGTTTGATCTTCCGCCTATCTTGAAGTGTGAAATCTGAACCGGAATATTAGCCTCTTTGCCAATATTAATTGCCTCATTCACAGCTTCAACAGCCCGGTTCTCTTCATTGCGAATGTGGGAAGCATAAACTCCTTTATTCTTCGCCGCAGCTTTTGCCAGAGAAATTACCTCTTCAGTCTCTGCAAAGGTTCCGGGAATATAGATCAATCCGGTTGAGAGGCCTACTGCCCCTTCTTTCATTGCCTGATCAACCAAAGCGTCCATTTTTTGCTGCTCCTGCATTGTAGGTTTACGGTTATCACGGTTCATAACCTGAGCCCTTACCGTATTATGCCCGATCAGACTTGCGACATTGATTGAAGTCCGTGTCCGGTTAACTTCCTCTAAGAAACTGCCAATATTATCTGCAGATCCACCACAATTACCGGTAACAACAGTAGTAACCCCATCAAAAATATAGTTGTTGGCAGTTGGAGTAGTGATGATTCCACCCTCAATGTGTCCATGGACATCTATAAAGCCCGGAGCTACCAATAATCCTTTGGCGTCGATAGTTCTGCTCGCCTTAACATCAGTAATGTATCCTGTTTTGATGATCTTCCCATCTTTTATGGCCACATCACCGTAATACCATGAGTTTCCGGTACCATCGTATATTTTTCCATTCCGTATGATAAGGTCAGCACTAAGCTGGGCCTTGACCATTATGGAGCTTAGAATTATTGCAGCAAGAGGGAGAATCTTTTTCATGTTTATATTTTTTGGGATGCAGAAAATATCAATCGTTAATCGCCTGATAAGTTAATGCCCTGAATTTTTCTACTACCTCATTATGTGATCTTGCCTGTAACTGGCGGAAGAAGAGGTAAACCATTTTTTCTTTTGGATCAACCCAATAAGAGGTTGCAAATGCTCCACCCCAGTTAAATGTACCAACCTGTGCAGGTGCACTGCCTGCGTTTTGGTCAGTAACAACGCCGAATCCTAAACCGAATGTTCCACTTGCATAGGGTACACCTTCAATCTGGTTGGTAGTCATCATTCTAACTGTGTTCCGGCCTAATAATCTTTTTCCATTGTAAACGCCATTATTCAAAAGCATCTGAAGAAAGATACCATAATCAACAAGTGTTGAGCTTAAACCTGCACCCCCTGAGTAATAAGTATGCGGCACCAATGGGTAATTGGAAGTCGCCGGACTGTTTAACATGCCTGCATTGGCTTTCACTAATTTCCCCTGAGGAGTTTCAGTATAAAGATTTACTAAGCGATTTGCTTTGGCTTGTGGCAGATTGAAGTAAGTGTCCTTCATTCCCAGAGGTTCGAAAATACGGGTTCTGAAAAATTCATCCAGACTGACGCCGGATATGACTTCAACCAAACAACCTAAAACGTCGGTATTCAGTCCGTAGGTGAATTTTTCACCCGGCTGGTGCATTAAAGGCATTTCACCCAGGCGGGTCATCGCCTGAAGTAAAGTTCTGTCTTTTACCCCCAAACCTGCCGTGATATTGTTTTTTGCATAAATCGCATTCGCCTCTTTTGATCCAATCTGTGCATAACCAAGCCCTGAAGTATGAGTCAGAAGATCCTTGATAGTCATTTCCCTTTTCGCAGGAATAGTAGTATAAGTCGTGTCTGCAGCGTTAAAACTAGCCATCACACTTTGTTTTTTAAAGGAAGGAATATACATTGAAACCGGATCGGTCAGCAATAACTTGCCTTCATCAAAGAGCATCATAATGGCCACACTGGTGATCGCCTTAGTTTGTGATGCAATTCTGAAGATGCCATCCTTTTGAAGCGGGGCTTTTGTATCCAGATCATTGTATCCATTGGCTTTATAGTAAGCGATTTTACCGTCACGGATGATTAGCGCAGCTCCTCCGTTCATATATCCTTTGTCCACCCATTCATTCATAGCATTATCAAGGCGCTTTAGGCGTTCAGATGAGAAACCTGCAGCTTCCGCTCCGGCATTGGTGATGGTTTGTGCGAAACTCTGCAGAACGACTGCAAAAATCAGGACTAGGGTAAATCTTATTTTCATAATTTCAGTGCTTTAATGATGGGTTTTAAAGTGAAGAATAACCAGATTACAAATTTTAGGGTTTAAACAGGCAAATTATGAAATAGTGTTCATAAAACAAATGTAATTTGTACCCGGGCCAGCTTAAGTTCCGGAAGATGCGGGTTTTACCTGATAACAGTACTTATAAATTTTCTTTACTCCCTGCCAAAGTTAAAGCGTAGAACTTATTTGTCTATTACATCATCATTCACAATACTCCTCTTATTTTTTTTAATCTGGCTTTTCAGTTTCCCAAAGCGATAATTTAACGAGGCTGCGAAACCTCTGTAGTAGTTTCTGTTATCATTTATTTGCGTAAATCCGGGCCCGAATCTTTCCTCACTATTCACGCGAAATTTGGTAAAGGGATTAGTGATCGAAGTGCTAAATGTTAACTTGTCTTTCACCAACTCCTTGTTCATACCAAAGGAAGTGGCGATATAACCATTTTTACTATCCTGATTGCCTACCATCCTGGTGTTTGCTGTAAAGCTGCTGTTTACTCTCCATCCTTTTTCAAAGCGGTAGCCTGTGTTAATATTCAAATAGGCCATCGGACCATTGTTCTCAACATACTCACCATTAATTAATGTCCTTGACCATAAATATCTGATGTCTGTATTAAATGTCAGGTTCATTCGATTGTTTATCGGGTGACTGATGTAGACATTTGATCTTAAAACATTGGCCTTATTAATATTTTCATAACGGATAGTGCTTAGCTTGTTTAATTTATCATAAGCTGATACAGGGCTTATCAAATGATCAATAAACATATAGGCTACAGCCAAACTGACCGTGGTTTTTTTAGACCGGTTGTAACCAAGGTAGACCATATTGGTCAAAGCGGGTTTCAGATCCGGATTACCCGAAACCTGATATTCAGGATTGGAGCGGTCGACAAAAGGGTTTAGCTGGGTTATCCCCGGTCTTTGCATCCGGGTTGTGAATGTAAGGCTCATAACGCTCATGTCTTTAAATTTCCTGCTCAGGGCTACTGCTGGTATGACATTAAGATAATTCTGTTCCACGAATGAAGAACTGGAAATAAAGTCGGCATTCACGATTGTATTTTCTATCCTGGCACCAACTTTAAAGCCCCACTTTTTGATCGCAAACTGGTAGGTATTATATGCAGAAATGATGTTCTGTTTATTCTCATAAACATTTGAGAATGCAGGCACGTCCTGGTACAAGCCGCCGACCGGATCAAGGTTGCTGTAGTTGAAAGCACTGTTGTTCGTCCTGAAAATACCTTTCAGTCCGGCTTCAATACTTACTTTTTTTACAGGGTGTACGTAATCTATCTGTACTGTTTGCTCCTGTGCTGATCCGTTATTTAACTGCTTGTAATCGGGCCTGATGTAATTTAACCTGTCGGCGATACTCAGGCTGTTTAGCTGTTTGTTTTCATATTCAAGATACCGGTAGGAGAATGTCAGCAATCTTGATTTGTTAGATCTGAAGCCCAACTGATAGTTTAATGCAGCATCGGCACTATTTCCATTTTCCAGAATATCATTGCT
>CAYJAM010000163.1:0-5907 GCA_964367725.1 uncultured Sphingobacterium sp.
CTAGTTTAATTTATGCTTATAATGTAATGACTATTTTGTATACCTTTGTTTGAGTAGAAGTCAGTAATCCTTTTTGTGCGCAAATCAAAAACCTTAATGGTGTAATCATAAAAATTACTATTATTAACGACCTCAAAAAGAAGTTTTTTGTTAGAACTTTTTAAAAGTCTGTATGTTTCAAAGCTATTTTTTGGGAAATTAAAAGTTTCTCCACTTTTTTTATAAACTGAAACTTTTTGTGAATTATTGTCGACATACCAAAAATCTATTTCTTCAGTGCTGTCTACTTCTGAAAGTATATCTCTTGTCAATTTTAGAGATTTAACTCCTTCAACTGAGTATATTTTAAAATAAAAATCATCTTCTAATTGAGATACTTTTACCGATGATTTTTTATCTAAGAGTGTGTAGATTACTGTTGTTAATATTTTACCATTTGAAATATTGAGTTCATTTTTAGTAATTGAACCATTTGAAGATGTAAAGAATATTAAATCATCTTGACTGTCTTTATATAAAGCACCTATAACGCCTTCTAGTTGCTCACTCTCAAAAAGCATGTTACTAATGTAGTCGTAATTAAAAATTCGAGTCACATAATTCTCATTCTCCTTTTTTGCATCTAGTACTACTAAAAAATTATTTTTTACGAATAAGCTTGGCATTTTCGCACAGGATTCTGGGTTCCAAAAATTATTTGTGTGAAGACGTTTCACTTTTTCATCTGCATAAACATCAAATGCTGCAAGGACAATTGTAGCATCGTCACTACTTGTGGCGCCTATCCTTACTAATGAGTATTTTGATGTAAGTTCTTCATTTACCACTCTAAATCGCAAGATTGATTCTCTTTTGTTATTTTGCGCTTTTGATTCATATAAATAAACTAAAATTAGAACCGTGACAAGAGGGACAAACAATAGTAACAATTTTGTTTTCCTCGAAAACACCATCCCTAATTAAATTTCCAGTTATGTCTCATTAAGAAATCCTTTAGCTCTGGGTATACTTTTGCCATTTCCTTTAAATCAGCAAACTGTGGGGAGTTTTCTTTTAAGGATATTCCATATACCCAACCAGCAGCATTTTCTTCATACTCTTTTGTAAAAATAGGTGCGAGTATTTCTTTTATTTTAGTTAAATTTGCATCCTTACCTTTGCCCCAAAGATAACTTGCATAAATATATCTTAAGTTGTTTTCTGTGTTGTACGCTCCCGCACCAAGACGTAGATGAAGTAGGTTAGATTCATTTATGGCGTCCTCAAGCTCTCTTTCAAGGTCTTTACTGTTAGCTAACTTATTTTCAAGTGATAGCTTTGTCTTAACCATTAGAGTTCTTCGCTTTGATTCAATTTTGTCAAATTCAGCAACAGCTATTACATCTGGAGCTTTCTCAGATTCAGCTATATATTTCGAAGCTAATGTCAGTAAATCGGAATATTCATTTTTCGTTATATATTTTTTTGATCGCTCAGCAAGTCTAAGGTATTCGCTGGCCACAAGAATCTTAACGAACCTATCATCTCCAAGTTTATTAGCTTCTAAATTAAAATGGAGTAAAATTCTACTAACTAAAACATCTCTACTGCCATAGCTTGCAGATTCGAAATTCTTATATTCCTCTTCTTGCATGACTGGTTTAATTGAATAAATAAGCCAGTCATCTAACGAACAAGACTCTAGGTACAGGTAGCTCATAGAGGTATAGGCCTTAACTCTATTAAAAGTATCGGTAGAGTATTTTGCAACTTCATAAAGTGAAGTGTATGAATCTGTGAATGTTAAGCGCCTCTCGTCGCTCTGACCTACAGGAGTTGATTCTGATATGTTTCTTGCATAGAAAATCTTCGCTCTCTCCCGTTTTAACGTAGAAAGGGACATATCAGTAGTCATATTTTTAGCGATGGCTAATGGATCTACTCCTCCAGCTTTTCCAACAGGACTAATTGCGCCAATAGAATTAAGTGTCGTAGTGCTAAGCTTGGTATGCTCTAGATGCACGTGCAACGAAGACTCCTTATTATTTTTTTGAAACAAATAAATATAGCAAATTGTGATAATTATTATTATTAAAGTAGCACTAATTAAGCTATAATATATTGTTTTTTGCATTCTGTTATTTAAATCTATGTAAAAAGAATTTGCTAAATTTTAAAATTACGGATATTTACTCCGTCTTGCTAGACGTCCCCACCATCACCAGAATCTCCTCCAGCACCAATCCATGCAGCGGTTTGTTCTGCAGTAAATACTGGAGCAGCGTCCGCTTGAACTGTTTCTACAAAGCTCAACTCATTACTGTTTTTATTACTAAGCAGAAAGCTAAACATGAATACAATAGCGGTTAGGAAAACAAAGTTTATTTTTTTATATATTTTTTTCATTGTGTACTATGCTATACTGTATAAAATTTATGCTAAACATGCAAGGAGTTTATGCACTTTTTGAAAAATTAAAGCGTTTTACTGAAAGTCAGATTGAAAACAGTATAACGATTATAATATTTATGTGGTGGGCCCTTTTTTCATTTGTAATCACTTTTTTCACATTTGTTGGAAAGGGTTACACTTCAAACTACTCTTCTTTACCTTGCTGGCCTCATTTCCAAGACTGTAAAAATATTTTCCCGCTTATTCCTTTGCCGTTTAGTTACTCTGAAAATATTTTCTATGCTGGTCTACTTTCAATCGTAGTGTATGGTGCATACAATTTGTACTATAAAAACTTTTTTAACGCATATATATGTATACTTATATTATGGTTTTGGGAGTTCTTTGTTTACAATGTCACATATGGGCTTGGTAATTTTGATTACTATAACATGGTTCTTATCGGGGTGTTTCTTTTTTTTACTAAAAAAATCCACTACCTAAGATTTACCTTTGTTTTTTTATACTTTTTAGCTGCAACTATCAAAATCGGCTCTGGTTGGATTGATGGAACTTATTTTACATCGCTACAAACAGGCGTCCCTATTTTCCCAAATAGTTGGTCATTTCTTGTCTCTAATGTTGTAATTTTGATGCAAATAGTTGGATGCTGGTTTCTTTTGATGAGGAAGGGATATCTTTTCACTTTTGCACTCTGGTATTTTTGTATTTTTCACTTGTATTCAACTATTTTAGTTGGGTATAGGTACCCAGTAACATCACTCTTTTTGATAATCATATTGTTTGGACTACGAGAAAAGACTACTGTTTTAAGTGATCTTAAACCACGATTAAAGGACTGGTTTAATTGGGTTTTATTGATCTTACTTGTTATTATACAGTTTATAGGAATTATTATCCCTGGAAATCAAAAAATAACAATGGAAGGCAATAAATATGGCTTGTATATGTTTGAAGCAAACCATCAGTGTATTTCACTTAATGTTTCCAAAAAAGGTACTACTACAATAGCTAGCTCAGATGCAAGAAGTCGATGTGACCCATATGTTTATTTAGAGAGATTAAAGAAAGAATGTCGTAAAATTGGAGAGCCCATATCTTGGTCATTCGATGCTTCTGTTAATGGAGGCCCTCTATATAGGGTCATTGAGCAAAAAAATGCATGTGGTCTGGTATATAAGCCGTTTGCACATAACATATGGATTAATGTTGATAACCCAAAGTATATTGCTGAGGTGCATAAAAATGTCTATGATTTATCAGGGGTAAGTAGGTCCCAGGAAGTTTTTTTGAAGAAGTTTGACGGTAAATTATACATGGGTAGTAGCTTTATTAAAAATAATTCCCCATCATCAAAAACCCCTACACAGGAATATATTTATCAAAATTTAGACACTTTGATTAAACTGTATTGGATTGTCTGGTTAACGACCCTAATACTTGTTTCTTGGTATATTATTGTAGATGGCTATAAAAAAACTTGACAAAAAACTATTAAATGCTAAGATGTGTTTACAAGGTAAATCGCGGTCCCGTGAAGCCTTAAATGTTATTTAGGAGTAAACATCATGGTGAAGCATTTGAGCTCTTTTTTGGTTGGAACTCTTTTCTCCTTTTGTTCCATTTTTGCTACATTCGCGCAGACACAAACAACTGCTACAGAAAACGATGTGGCAAAAAAAGTTGTAGTACCAGCAAAAATTTCTGGACGCTGGATAAGTCCTCAAGCAAGTCAGTCTTTTTCGCTCGAAAATATAGTCGTCAATGGGAATGACATTTCGGGGAAAGTGACTATTTGGGCTGTCGGGGACAACTCCTGTAACGTCATCGGGAAATCGGTCACCGGGGTGATTCAAGAAAGTGTTGCAACTTTTCGTATTGTGACACCTTGCCACAGCGACTATGTTGCAATTTTCAATTTTGAAAAAAAGTCGGGGACATATACACGGGGGAGTGGTGGTGGTCGGTACGAATTCAACTGAACCCACTCTTTTGTAAAATATAGAAAGGCTTGTACTGATGTACAGGCTTTTTTTATTTTTCAGTCAAGAAGTAGTATAAGTTTAAAAAATGAATTAATTTGCAGTATTTTTTTTAGGAGTATACTAGAACGCATGAAAAATAACTTATTTCTTAAGTCTCTTGGATTTGCTGTAATAGGGGGGTTAGTTGGTTTCATTTTTATATTTCTAAATCGAAACGGTGTCATTTTTAGGTACAATAAACCAGCATCTCGAGCTCTGATGGAGGTTACTGAGCAAATAGTTAGAGAAAAAAAGCCAACACCTATTCAGTCAAGTGCTTTCTACGCTGTGGTTGCAAAAGGCTATTACGATAATACGTATAGTAATCAAAAAATATATATCTACAGCACAACTAGCTTGGAGACAATTTTAGATAATATTGTTGCTCGAGATAGTCAAGAAATTATGCAAGGCAGTAGATTAATTGGTGGTCCATATTGGGACTCTGACAAAAAACCTTTTTCGCCAAATGCTGGGAGTTTGGAACGATTTGTTGTTGATTCTAGTTTTTTGTATCAAGTTCCAAAGCCTCCACTTTATGGAGGTAATGAATTCAAAAAAGCACTGCAAACACAAAAAGAAGCTTCGGATGGTCGCACACTAGAGCAAGGTGCAGCTATAAATTTCTGGGGAGGTGTACCAGGGACTGAGGCACCGGCGGGTATTTGGCAGAATAGACTTTTTGAGGTAACCAAGAAATACAAATTGAGCGATAAAGAATATGCATATGCTCAAATGGTTTTAGCTGAATCTGTGGCTGATGCATTCATGGAGTGCTGGAAGGTGAAGTACACATATTGGACAAAACGACCAGATATGACTGATAAGTCGATTGAGACTGCAATGCCAAATCCGCCATTCCCTGGCTATGTCTCTGGGCATTCCACAATATCCTTTACGGCAGCAACGGTGCTTGGGTCATTGTTTCCAAAGGATAAAGATGTTTTTTTAAGTGATGCAGAAGAAGCAAAAAATAGTAGACTGTGGGCAGGGATTCATTTTCCGTACGATAATGAAGAAGGAGAGAAGCTTGGTATAGCTGTGGGTGAATTTGTTGTTAAAAAACTTAAATTAGAGCCGATAAAATAAAGGTTACAGTTATTAAATCAGTAGATGTTTATCTTGTGGTTTTATGGTAGAATACCCCCATTAATACATATGAAAGCAAAGATTAAAGCGTTTTGGTTGATTATCGTGGTTGCAGTGATCTGTGGGTGGCTATGGAAAGGGGAAGTCATATTAAATGGCAATTTTAGAAAAGACTTCGTTTTAGGGCTTGATTTGGCTGGTGGAGCAGCTCTTACCTATACAATCGATACAAAGGCCCTTCCTGCGGATGCAGTCATCCAGGACAGTGTGGAGGCCCTTAGGGACGTTATTGAACGTCGCGTGAACCTTTTCGGTGTTCGGGAGCCTACAGTTACGACATCGTTTAGCCGTCTGGCTAACGAATGGCGCCTTGTCGTGGAGCTTCCTGGTGTAGCAGATATCG
>CAYJAM010000164.1:0-5857 GCA_964367725.1 uncultured Sphingobacterium sp.
TGGCAATCGTGATTATTATTTTGCTTACTTATATCAATACAAAAGGTGTCAAGGGGGGTAAAATTATTCAGACTTCCTTCACACTGACTAAGCTTGTGAGTTTATTTGGTTTGATCATCTTCGGTTTCATAATGCTTAAACCTGATATTTGGGAAGCCAATTGGGTAAATGCCTGGAGTATGCAGAAATTGAATGTTGACGGAACATTCGAATCATATACACTTGTGGCTGCTTTAGGTGCTATAGCCGCGGCAATGGTAGGCTCTATATTCAGTAGCGATGCCTGGAATAATATCACCTTTATTGCCGGTGAGGTGAAAAATCCCAAACGTAATATCGGGCTTAGCTTATTTTTGGGAACTCTGATCGTTACAATTATTTACGTTCTGGCGAATTTGGTTTATATGGCGGTTCTGCCATTACAGGAAATCGCAACAGCTGATAAGGACAGGGTTGCTGTAGCCGCCTCCAGTGTGATATTCGGAAATATTGGTACTGTAATTATTGCTCTTATGATCATGGTATCCACTTTTGGATGCAATAATGGATTAATTCTTGCCGGAGCAAGAGTATACCACACCATGGCAAATGACGGACTGTTTTTTAAGAAAACAGCATCATTAAACAAGCATGCCGTACCTGAATTTGGTTTATGGCTTCAATGCCTGGTAGCATCTGCACTTTGTCTGAGTGGGAGATATGGAGATCTATTGGATATGATTTCTTTCGTGGTGGTTATATTTTATGTTCTGACAATTATTGGCATTTATATTTTAAGAGCAAAACGCCCTGATGCCGAGAGGCCATATAAAGCCTTTGGTTATCCCTTTCTACCCGCTGTTTATATTTTGATGGGGATTTGTTTTTGTACTCTTCTTATTATTTACAAACCTAATTTCACATGGCCGGGTCTGATCGTTGTATTAACAGGTGTTCCAGTTTATTATATGTGGAAAGCTTTTGATAAAAAAGAGGCATAAAATTCGGGTGTTTCTTTATCCCTCTAGATAGGATTTTAGGATCTGATTTTGTCGATAAGTGATCAACTCTTTTTAATCGGGTGATCTATATCATGTTCTTAATTATTGAATTTTTGGACATTTGTACTAATCTAAAAACTAATAACTATGGGAAGTTTAAAAGATAAAGTTGCAATTATTACCGGATCAGGATCAGGTATTGGAAGGGCAGCAGCAATTTTGTATGCCAGAGAAGGTGCCAAAGTGGTTGTTTCTGACATAAATGAAGAACACGGTAATGCAGTTGTTGCAGAGATCAGTAAAACAGGGGGCAAGGCTTTTTTTATAAAGGCAGATACCAGCAAAGCCGAAGATAACCAGAATCTGGTTGAACAGACTCTGGCCAAGTATGGCGCATTGCATATTGCGGTTAATAATGCAGGTATTGGTGGTCCATTAGGCAATATTGCAGATTATCCGATTGATGGCTGGCAAAGGGTGATTGAAACTAACCTCTCCGGGGTTTTTTATGGTTTGAAATATCAGATTCCTGCTATGCTTAAGTCGGGAGGGGGTAGCATAGTCAATATTGCCTCAATTCTTGGTGCTGCAGGTACCAAATTTTCGCCCGCCTATGTAGCAGCAAAACATGGTCTTGTTGGTTTAACAAAAGCTGCAGCCCTCGAATATGCAGATCAAAAAATTCGTGTCAATTCAGTTGGGCCGGGTTATATTAAAACACCCATGGTAATGAATGCGCTGGATGAGGCTACTCTCAAAGTGATTGTTGGATTACATCCAATTGGCAGATTGGGAGAATCAGAAGAAATCGCAGAGCTTATTCTTTGGTTGGGATCTGAAAAGTCTTCTTTCGTTACCGGATCCTACTATCCAATTGACGGTGGCTATCTGGCACAATAAAATAATTAGATATTAAGGCAAGCTGAAATTGATGGGTAGTGTATAGGCTACCCTCACTTTTTGCTTGTTTTGAATACCTGGCTTCCATTCAGGAGATTTTTCAAGTACTCTGATGGCTTCTTCATCACATCCATAGCCAATTCCACGCAGGATTTTAATGTTTGAAAGCCTGCCGTTTTTTTCAATAATGAAACTTATCAGAACCTTTCCCTCAATTCCCCTTTCAACTGCATTTGCCGGATATTTTAAGTTCCTGCTTAGAAATTTGATAAATGCTGAATGACCACCGGGAAATTCAGGATAGTTTTCAATGCCATCAAGGGTATGGAGTTCCATATCCTCGGCTGAAGCAGAACTTCCTGTTATACCAGATGTTTCTTCCTGAATTTCGATTGGGTTTAAATTTAAACTTGCTTCTCCATCAATATTATTTGTGCTGATTACAGCCTCATGAAGCTGCTCCTGGGTAGGAATATCAGATTCAGTCTGATTTTCAGGAACCACATTCAAGTTAGCATATTGTATGCTTTTGGCTTGTAGCGGCTTAGAAGTTGGCTTTTTATCTGGTTTTATTTCAGGATTTAGCTCCTTAATTCTGGCAAGTAGGTTTACTTCTATGATCTTTACCTGTTCGTTATTCTCTGCAGCAGTATTTGTTTTTGAAATCTGATGAATGAGCCAGGGTGTAATTACAAGACTGGAGAAGAATGCGGCAGCAGAAAAGAAAGCTTTAACCGTAGTCACGGCATTATTCTTTCTCAGTTCATAAGCGCCATAGGCCTGATTGCGATTTTTGAATACAAGATCCAGCCACTGGACCCTGTATAAATTTTGGGTGAAGCTTATCATCAGTTTTGAGTTTATATCTCAATGATGATAAAATATGCAAGAATCCATAATTGGGGAGAGTAGTTATCATATTATGGCTTTGCGGAAGTCAAGAGAATGATTAAACTACCTCCGCTACCACGAATGTACTTCCGCCAACAAAGATCAGATCATTTTTTCCGGCATTTTTTTTTGCTGCATCCAGGGCTACGGATACTGAAGGATAATAATCACCACGCAATTGATAAGCTTTGGCCTCATCTCTTAGCTCAATTGCTGGCTTTGCTCTGGGTAAATCAGGGTGACAAAAGTAATATGTTGCATTTTCAGGAAGCATTTTCAAAATCCCCGAGCTGTCCTTGTCCCGGAGCATTCCGATAACCATATGCAGCTTATTAAAAGAAGTCTGTTCAATGTTTTTTAGCACTTCCCTGATCCCATCTTCATTGTGGCCAGTATCACAGATAACTAAAGGAGCTTCCTGTAGCATCTGCCAGCGACCCATTAGCCCTGTAAAGGCCTTCACCTGCCTCAGGGCTTCAATAATATTCTCATCGGAGATTTGATAACCAAACTCCCTTAATTGCTTTACAGCACTTAAAACGCCCCCAAGGTTTTTTAGTTGGTAGGTTCCTGTAAGATCCAGTTCAAGGGTAGGAAAGCTGAAATATGGTGGAATACTATTATTTTTTTGACTGATATCTACTTTTAAAAATTCCGGAGCATTTTGTTGTGAGTTGCTCTTTTTTATTAACCACTGTTCACTTGCAAATACTATTTCCGATTGCTGCTCTGCTGCCTTTTCGATAAAAACATCTGCTACTTCATCCTGTTTCTGACTAATGATTACTGGTACTCCCTTTTTTATGATCCCGGCTTTCTCTCCGGCTATCAGAGGCAGGGTATTACCCAGAATATTCATGTGGTCGAAAGCGATATTACTGATCAGGGAAAGCTCCGGAAGGATTACGTTGGTTGAGTCAAGCCTTCCGCCTAATCCAACCTCAATAATTGCAATATCTACCTCATTGACAGCAAAATGGTGAAATGCCATCGCAACAGTTACTTCAAAAAAGGATGGCTCGAGATTTTCTATAAATTCATAATTATGATTCACAAATCCCAGAACTTCCTGTTCTGAGATCATTTTACCATTGATGCGAATCCGTTCCCTGAAGTCTTTAAGGTGTGGTGAGGTATATAAACCGGTTTTGTAACCGGATGTTTGAAGGATTGCAGCCAGCATATGTGATGAAGATCCTTTGCCATTGGTTCCGGCAATATGTACCGATTTAAATTTATTCTGTGGTTCAGAAAGATGGCTGCAAAATTTTTGTGTATTGATCAGATCTGCCTTTATTGCATCAGCCCCCAGACGCGAAAACATTGGTAGACGGGAATATAAGTAAGAGATTACATCTGAATAAGAATCAAAGGAGCCTTTAGGCTTATCAGAGGTGTTTTCAGGCATATGCATTGATTAGCCTATATTGATGGAATTATTTTACCTTGAAATTGAACATTACCACCCCTATTTGTACTTCTGGTGCTGATTCAAGCTTATTCAATGAAGAACCAATGACAGCAAGGCGGCATTTTTCCCAGATTTCTTTATCAGATAAAGTTGTGCCTTTTACTCCGGGAATTGCGTTTACAACAACCCCATTTTTATCTACAAAAATACGTACGGCAACACGGCCATATTTCTGTCCGCTATCTTTTGGAGGTGTCAGATTGGTGAATCTCCGGCTTTTAAGATCAAGGCTGTAAGGGCCATTCCCTGAGCCTCCTTCACCATAATCGGGCGATAAGGGATCACCATTAGTGCTTCCCTGATTCCCTGCAACTGTGCCTGTTCCATCGCCTTTACCCAATCCATCATTTTTCTTGCCTTTGTATAAGGCATTTTGATTAACTACAGGTTTATTTTCTTTGGCCGGAGTGGTGACAGCGGGTGCCTTAGCACTACTTTTTTCCTTTGTTATCACCTCAGGGGCATCTTCATTATCCTGGGTAGCAATGGTTTTGTCAGAAACTTCCGAATTGGATTCGTTCGAAGTTGTATTTTCCATAATTACCTTATCAGGTGAAGTACTGTTGGCATCAGGAGAGGTAGAGGGCTCTTCAACGCTCATGTAATCATCCCCCATGCCGAACTCAGAAGTACCATAATTCACAATTATTCCTCCTGTACCAGTATCCGGCTCAACACGGCTGGCAACAATAAAATAGCTAATCACCAAAAAAGTAAGCATTATACCGGTTGAAATGGCATATGCTTTCGGGTAATTATTTTCTTCCTGTCGGCGGTATTCGATCATTTTTTTGTTTCTGTAGCTAAAACAAGTTTTACCTTCAGTTTATTTGCAATATCTGTCAACTCGATTACATTTTCAATCGCTATTGTGCGATCTGCATACAATATAATGGTTAAGTCGGGAGCGGCCTTTTGATAAGCTTCTATACTTTGAAACAGGTTTGCTGCATCAACCTGTTTTTTCTCAACATAATATTCCAGGTCTTTTGTTATGGAAACATTGATCGTTTTCTGTGGAATGGACTGTCCGGAATTCGATCTTGGTAAAAATAACTTAACCACATTGGGGTTTGCAACAGCTGATGCCAGCAGAAAGAACAGCAGCAGAAAAAACATAATGTCATTCAATGCGGATGTGTGAACCTCAACGTTCCCTCTTTGTCGTTTTCTTAGATTCATTTGCCAGGCTCCTCTAACAAGTCAATAAATTCAATAGCATCGGTTTCCATTTTCAGAATTATCCGGTCTACCATAATATTCAATATATGATACAACACGTAGGCAATAATACCGATGATCAGTCCGGTTGCTGATGTAATCATTTTCACATAAAGACCACCTGATATGGTTCCAATCTCAATGATTCCCTTCACAGAGACCTCATGGAAGATGGTAATTACACCAATAATTGTACCAACGAAACCGAGCATTGGTGCAATTCCGGCAATGATTCCAAGTATACTTATATTTTTTTCCAGTTTCGAAACCTCCAGTTTACCAACATTTTCAATGGCCCCCTCAATATCTTTAATCGGCCTTCCAATACGCAATAAACCCTTCTCAAGCATTCTGCCCAGAGGAGTATTGCTGTTTCTGCAGATTGCCAGTGCAG
>CAYJAM010000165.1:0-5851 GCA_964367725.1 uncultured Sphingobacterium sp.
GAGCGATTGTCATTTTATTTGAATTTGGGGTAAAATGAATCTGGAATTCTTAGCCTAATCTTGGTTCAGGTTTAGGTAGAGACATTCAAACGAATGTATAGGCTTATTTTTCTTGGATTCTCTTCTTTAAGTCCATTTGTCCATGGAGTATCCGTATGATTTCTATTTTATTGCCTTCAATCCTGCGGTAAAAAATGATATGTCTGCCTGCTTTGATCCCCAATAGGTTTTGGGTAATTTCTGAATAGTCTTTGCCTAAACCGGGTTTTCTTGAAAGCTCCTGGCAATTCTCCAAAAGCATATTATAATAGATGTCTGCTTGATTTTCAGACCATTTAATAATGGTATAATTCCAAATCTGAGTTAGGTCTTCAACTGCTTTATTTGTAAATCTATAACCGGACATTACGGTTTGTCTACCTTAACTTGATTCAGGGCAGTTTTCATTTTTTCTAAATGTAATACAGGATTGAAATCATCAGCAATGCCGCTCTCAATCCCTTCCTGAATGGCTGTTCGAAGAGCAAAAAGCTTATTTTCTTCTTCTTCCAAAAGCCTTAATCCCGCTCTGACTACTTCACTTACATTTTTATATCGCCCGGAAGATATCCTGCTTTGAATAAAATCATCAAAATAGTCTCCTATTGATATTGAGGTATTTCTATTCATTATTGATTATTTTTTATTAAAGTTACCAATAATTGGTATAATGTGACAAGGTTTAAATTAATTTAGTTAGTAAAATTTCAATTCGGGTGTTTTTAACGGTTAAGTATAAGAGCAGTAGCGGATTTAACGCACTAACTTTTCGGATAGCAAGATACTTAATTAAATGCAAAAACGGTTCGAGTTTACACCTAAACCGCTATTGCTCTTATACAATGTTGTAAGCTGGCCTTTATTATTTTTCACGTAATTATTTCGTGTTCAGGGCAGTCCACTCGGATTTCAGATTCGGCAAGCTTTGTTTTCAATAAATTGCAATAATGAATTCCGTTTGTGCCATTGTAAAAAGAGCAAGTAAAACACATCCGTTGAATGGTAATGATTCCTGCCTTGTTAAGGTCATAAATCATTTGAAGAAGTCCATTGAGTATCACAGTTTTTTGTTCTTCCAACAATTTCTCAATAGGTTTTTCTATGGAAGATGCGAAAAATGATGCTTTTTCTGCAATTTGTTTTCCTTTTGTAGTGAGTGAAAGTGTGTAACTTCTTGTGTCATTAGGGTCAGTTTCTTTGATAACTAAATCTTTGGCAAGTAAAACCCTAACACTATCACTTATAGTGGCTTTGGTCATATTAAATTCGTCTGCCAAATAACCCACTTTGCATTTTTCTTGGGCGTGAAATTGTATGAAAATCAATAGTTGAATTTGTATCGGGCTTAATGAGTTTTCTTTGCTTTCATTCCAAAGTAGAACTCTGAACGCTTCCGATATTCGTTCTAAAGCCACTACTATTTTACTCTCTGTATTTTTGTTTTGTCGGTTTAAGTCAAAAGAAGATTTCATCTAATTACAGTTTTCCATTTCATAAATAAAATATCCTTGCTGATTGATGGATTTTTCCCAATCAGGTTTTACCGTTTCGATGTGGCAAAAGATACATTCATTAGTTGTCAAAGACTGTCCTGTTTGTCCTTTTGTGGCGAGATATGTTTTACCATAACTGTAAACAGTTTCTTTGTCTTTTATTTCTTCAGGAACAATGATGTCAAAGTGGATTATAGTTCCGTCCTTTTTAGTTACATAAGTGTCCCAAACTGCTACTTTCATATTTTTGTTTATTTAATTTGAAAAGCCCTGCAAAGATAGGAATCCTAACTTTGCAGGGCAAAAAAATATTACTTTACTTTATAGGGTAGCGACAAATCGCCACTTGCTACTGAATACACTTTGTAAACGCCAAGCATTGGTTTGTCTCCTCCACCGTGTCCACCGTCTCCGCCTGTATTCACTTGCATATAAACTGCAACTCCGTCATAGGAAAAATCCGTTTTGTTGTTCATTCGATAATCGGGAACAACCACTCTTATTGTATTTCCTTTTGTTATTACTTGAAATCCTGGAGAGTCCATATACATTGGCATTCCGGGATTGGTTGGAGGTAAAACCACACTCGTGTCTTTTGGGTCAAATTGTTTTACTGCCAAACCACCTTCCACACGTTTGTCTTCGGTTAAAATTACCCAATGTGGATGCCAAATAATACCGTCATTGGCAAAATTGCGATCTGTGTTTTCATCCCAAAGTGGTGTGTCGTCAAAGTCAGGATGAGAAGTAAGGGCAAGAGCCACTATGCCTTCGGTATCACCAAATCCAACATCCGTTGGTTTCAAGGAAGTTGGGAATACGTAGCCCAAAACAGGGGCTCCATTAAGTTGACCTGCTGGTGTTGGCGTTGTTTTTCCTGCTGTTCCTTTTACGGTAATTTCCCAAATGGTCGCAGCAATGTCATCCGAGTGTTTTACGCTCACACTTTTAATTTGAAAATCGTCATTGTTATAGTTTCCGCATTTGTCGCAAGCATAACTTTGAACTGCGAAAAGCGAAAGTCCGAGAAGAAAAAATAATTGTTTCATTTTTTTTGAATTTTAATTGTTAAAAATTAAGGTAGAAGTCTTAATATCAATTAGGACTCCTAACTTTTAGATAGAAATTTTTTAGCCTTTTACGTCTGCCATAGACGCACCAAAATTGATATGTAATACATTTCCGTTTGGTGTTAATAAAGCTGGAACAGATTTTACACCTACTTTTTCCGCTTCTGTAATTCGGTTACAGTCTTTGCCAATGTGAACGAGTTCTACATTGTCAGCACCAATTAGATTAATAATGTCGTGCTCTGCACTCACGCATACTGGACACCCTGCGTGATAGAAAATTGATTTTGCCATTTGATTAATGTTTAAAATTGTGTTTTGGCATTATTGCCGATGCAAATATCGTAAGGATTCCTAACTATATAAATTATTTTGAAAATTTATTTCTGAATATGTAGAAAGTCATTGATAATCAGTCAGAAAAATTTTTGAAAGAAGAAATTAATTTGATTGTCGTTCGGAATTTTAATTGTTGTACGGTCGTTCTTTAGGCTTGCTTACAACTTAGGGATTGAGGTATGCCCAACACCCATCCGCGTATAAACGAATATACCCGATTATTTTAACCCGCTGAAGAATAAATTAATAGCATGGAGAATCAAAAAAGACCAATTATATCTGAGTCTTTTGTGCTGATCACTTGGGAGGTAAAAGGAGGATCTGAGATTTGAAGAAAATTCAGAATTGAATTTTTTACGATAACATCGAAAGGGTGAATGACCCATTAAAGGTATTCTTAGATTTTGAAATAGAATTCCCCTGATTATAAACCAATTCTAGCTCAAATAAACCGCATCATCCTTCGATTTATCATCCATCACTACCTCAATATGTTCTTTGACAAGGGTAGACATTTCCAGGCCTGTAAAATCAGAGGAAATTGGAAAATTGCGGTGGCTGCGGTCGATCAGAACCAGTGTTCTTAATTTTTTTAGAGGAATGTCAATGAATACTCCAAGTCCGTAGGCTAAGGTGCGCCCGCTGTTCAGTACATCGTCAACCAGAATAACAACCTTATTCTTAACCGCATTGATATCAATATCCGAACTGGCCTGAAGATGGGAACTGTCTTTATCAATATCGATCTTCATCAGAGTAACCTTAATCTCTGAAATAGATTCGAGGACTTTTTTCAGGCGTTTGGCGATAATATAACCCTGATCTATAATTCCTGCAAGAACGACTTCCTTTTCATTCAGGTTATCCTCCAGAATCTGATAGGCCATTCGATCGATCTTCTGCTTAATCTGTGTTTTATTGAGTATCAGTAATTTTTTAACAGCCATCTTGTTCTCAAATTTCGATTCAAATTACATATTCCTGTTCAAACCTTGTTATTTATTCCTTCAATTTATTTAAGAGATCAATCCAGATTCTATTGATAAGGGAAGAAAATAAAATTAGCTCCTTCAGGAACAATGACAAATACACACATAAACTGGTAAGGGTCTTTATATTGTTTGATGAACCTTTCTTTCTTATCGGGTTGAATAAGTCCTTTTTCAGAAAATTCTTCAATTGTGGAGGCATGAATGCTCCATCCGGTATTCAATTCATTTCTGTCTAAAATGGGTTCTCCTAATTTCACTTCGTGCTGATGAGCAACGAAAATCGGAAATTCTGAAATGCCTTCCACCATTATTTCAATGGCTACTTCTTTCACCGACTCGCTGTAAAACTTCAGATCAGTTTCAAGACTCTTCAGCGGACTTTCTTTAGCTTTATTATTCCCTTCTGTGTTTTCTTCAGGATTTAGCAGGTCTTTGATTTCCATTGCAATCTAATTTAATATGCCAGGCAGAATATGCTCCGGGTTTTGATCTATCCTTTAAATGTAAGCAGCACCACATTTTCAACGTGCTGGGTATGCGGAAACATATCCACTGGTTTGATTCTGCCTACCTCATATTTTTCTTTGAGCAGTTCAATATCCCTTGCCTGAGTTGCTGCATTACAGCTTACATAAACTATTTTTTCAGCTTCCATTTCCAGCAATCGCTTCACAACATCAGGGTGCATACCAGCACGAGGGGGATCGGTGATCACTACATTTGGTTTACCATGGGTACTGATAAAATCCGCATTAAGAATGTCCTTCATATCACCTGCAAAGAAGCTGGTGTTTTTAATTCCGTTAATTTCTGAGTTGATTTTTGCATCTTCAATCGCGGTTGGGACATACTCAATGCCAACAACATTTCTAACATTCCCTGCAATGAAATTGGCGATTGTGCCCGCACCGGTATAGAGATCGTAAACAAGTTCATCACCTTTAAAGTTGGCGAAATCACGGGCTATTTTGTAAAGTTCAAAAGCCTGAGCAGAGTTTGTCTGGTAAAATGATTTCGGACCGATTTTGAATTTTAATCCATCCATATTTTCAAAAATATGGTCTGCTCCCGCATAAGTATGAATATCCTGGTCGAATATCGTATCGTTCTTTTTATGATTAATGATGTACAGTAAAGAGTTTATGCTTTTGAACTCAGTAGCTATGAATTTCATCATTCCCTCTACCTGTTCTTCATCTGCATAAGCAAACACAACAATCACCATTAATTCACCGGTACTTGAGGTGCGAATGATCAGGTTTCTAAGCGCTCCCTCATGATTTTTCAGGTTGTAAAATGAAATTTCGGCTTTTAGCGCGTATTCCCTCACTTTGTTTCTGATCTCATTGGATGGATCAGCCTGCAGATAGCAATGGTCTATATCAAGGATCTTATCAAATCGGCCAGGAATGTGATAACCCAGGGCATTCATTTCCATTGTTTCACCAAGCCGCATAACACCGTCGGTCAGCCAGCGTTTATCGGAAAATGTATACTCCAGTTTATTTCTGTAATAGCGTGACTCGGCAGAGCCCAGAATTGGCTCCATATCAGATACATCTACTTTGCCCAGCCTTTGCAATGCATCGCTCACACTCTTCTGTTTGAACTGTAATTGTGCATCATAAGTCAGATGCTGCCATTTACAGCCGCCACATACACCAAAATGTTCGCAAAAAGGCTCGGTACGATATTCGGAAGGTTTTACAAGATTTTGGATCTTTCCCTCGTAGAACTTTTTCTTTCTTCTTAATAGCTCAACATCTACAATGTCGCCGGGAACAGCTTTATCAATGAAGATAACCAGATCATCTGATTTACCCACACCCTTACCCTCTTCGGCAATGTCGATTACCTGTATATTCTGCAAAAATTTTTTGTCGGCCGGAATTTTTTTCATGAGCGGCAAAATTAGAGA
>CAYJAM010000166.1:0-5847 GCA_964367725.1 uncultured Sphingobacterium sp.
ACGTCGTTAAACTTTGGATCAGGCAGTAAAATTCTCTTTTTTGGTTTTGACTTTCTCATGTTGCTTTCCTCCGTTTAATTATTTCTTTTTACCCTTAGTTGGAGCAGCTGCTACCTGACCTGGTTTTGGTTTCTTAGTTCCGTATTTAGAACGACGTTGGTTACGTCCAGCTACACCGGAAGTATCTAAAGCACCACGGATAATGTGGTAACGAACTCCTGGTAAATCTTTCACACGACCACCACGGATTAATACAATAGAGTGCTCCTGTAAATTGTGACCTTCTCCAGGGATATAAGCATTCACTTCTTTTCCATTGGTTAAGCGCACACGGGCAACTTTACGCATTGCTGAGTTTGGTTTTTTAGGGGTAGTGGTATACACACGTGTGCACACTCCTCTTCGCTGTGGACAGCTGTCCAACGCTGGTGACTTACTCTTGTCGACCAGAGCTACTCTACCTTTTCTAACTAATTGTTGGATAGTAGGCATTTTTTCCTTTTAGTGTTTATATAATTTAATCCCTGCACCTCAGCTTATTACAGCTTTCATTTAGGGACTGCAAAAGTAGGAAGTTTATTTTGATTTTCAATGGGTTGTGTGAGATTTTATTTAGGGTTGAAGATGAGGTCGGAGGTCGGAGGTATGAGGTCCGAAGTCTGATGACTGATAACTGGTAACTGGTAACTGATGTATGAAGTCTGATATGAAGATTGATCTGAAAAGCCCGTACGGTGTGGAATGTTATTAAAAATGGAAATTGATGTGATTGAGATTCCGGCGAAGGCCGAAATCTCAATATTCTACCCCCCCCCAACGAATTGTCATCCGATAGCTATCGGATCCAGCGAAAGCTGGAACCTCCTGACACTATATGGAAATCCATTTCAAACTTTCCCAGGACACTAATGATTATTCAATCCTCAAAAACCGCATCCAGATCCAGTTCAAATCCGGTAAGAACTTCTGAATATACCTTTTCGCTTAAAGTAAATAGTTTAGAAGGCTGATATCTCCCCTCTATATCAAGGGTATACTTCAGTAAAGTTTTATCTCCCGGACTTACTACCCAGTATTCTTTTACTCCAAACTCCTCATAAACACCATATTTATGAAGTAATTCCATCTTATTATTACCCGGTAATAAAATTTCAATCACAATATCTGGTGCACCGATACAGCCCATTGTATCTATTTTTTTGGGATCGCAGATCACACATATGTCAGGCTGTAAAACCGTATGGATATCATTGTCTGCTTTACTGTCCTTAGGGAACCTGACATCAAAAGGTGCATAAAAAACCTTACAGGATTTTCCTTTTAGGTGATTATGAATAACTGAAAATATGTTTGCTGATATTTCCTGATGTAAAGTAGATGGAGCAGGGCTCATCTTACTCACTTTACCTTTAATGAGCTCAACCCTGTCGTCAAAAAACCAATTTAAATAATTTGCATAACTATAAGTCAAGGACAAGTCAATATCCTCAAATGCTAAAACCTTTTCTGTTGGATCAGGGTTAATATAAGTTTCAGACTTATTCATTTGGATTTGTGCTTATTATAAATTTAATTAAAAATGATCCCGATCCCTAAAGAAATTAGTAAACGGTAATCCATATTAAAACTAAAATTTACCGTTTACACAATCTCTGCTACCGCTGCACTCCGGCAGTGTGATAAATCATATAATTTCATACATGCGTCAAAAATTTTGTGATTCTTTAATCTAAAACCCACAACTATGAAAAAGATATCTGATACTAATCTGCCCCTGAGTTATGATCCGGATGAAAATAAGCGGATGGAAAATGAGCTCTTACAATTGAAATTAAAGGCTGAACTCGGTGTTGAGGCACATATTTCGGCCAATACTCCGGCATCAATTGAAAATATCTTCCTTAAGAATATGCTTGCCTTTGAAAAAGGATTAGCTGAAGCAGAAGAGACCAATATATACGAGCTTATTGGGAGGCCCGATTTCATTCCTGAAGCTAAAATTGATGATTTTTCTGTTGAAGCAGCTTTAAATAAAATAATGGATCTGCTAAACGAGAAACAGATCGCGCTCGACTTTTTAGGAACTTATAACGGCCGCACTAAATATAAATTTATTACTGAAGAACTTTTCGAAGAGAAAGTAATGAATGTGCAATTACCCGGCATGATCATGCATTTTATTTATGAAGAATTCCACCCCAATCATAAACTGGATATTGAGCATAAAGCAGCAAAATTTATAAACTCCTGGTTTAGTCAGGAGAAAGAGCAACTCGCTTTTAGTCTTGCTGATGCCCTGGTATTACCTGATAGAAGAGTCTGGAAAAAGGATAAGGTTATGGACAGATTCGCAAAGGTCTTTGATTCTTACCCCCTCTTCAATTATGGCAGCTATCAAATTGCAGATATTAATTTTGAGATTAAAGAAGATATAGGACTGGGCTATGCAGAAGGACAATTAAAATATACTGCATTGGCCGAAAATCATGATGCAATCCAATTTGAAGGTCCGTTCAAATTGTATTTTACACTTGAATATGAATGGTGGTCGATTTATTACTTTGTGATTCCAGGATTTGAGTTTGCAGATATTTAGGCTTTTATTTTCTTATTTCCACAATTTAATACCGAAGTCATAAATGATATTCGCCAGTCTTAACAACCAATGGCAACTATTTTCCTGATATAAATAAAAGTGGCTAAATCAGATAGTATTGGGCATTAATTCTGTTATAGGATTTAAATTTTTACCTTGCCATGAAACCCACAGATGTTTTAATTCCTTCAATGCAACAGAATTCTCAACTGGACCTCGCCTTTAATTTTGTACAGTATACCGACAAAAATATATTTCTTACCGGAAAGGCTGGAACTGGTAAAACTACTTTTCTTCATCAGCTAAAGAAGACCTCATTAAAACGTATGGCGGTTGTAGCTCCAACGGGTGTTGCAGCAATCAATGCCGGTGGAGTGACCATTAATTCCTTTTTTCAGTTCCCCTTTGGTCCCTATATTCCGGGTAATACAGCTAAAACTGAACATAAACGCTTCAGCAAAGAAAAAATTAACCTGATAAAAAGTCTAGACCTGTTAGTTATCGATGAGATCAGCATGGTCCGCGCTGATACAGTCGACCAGATTGATGAGGTATTGAGACGATTTAAGGATCATAAAAGACCATTTGGAGGTGTGCAACTATTAATGATTGGAGATCTTCACCAGCTTTCTCCGGTTGTTAAAGATGAAGATTGGGCAATCCTGAAAAACTATTATCCTAATCTGTTCTTTTTCAGTAGTAAAGCACTGATGGCCACCCAACCGGTGAGCATCGAATTAAAGCATATTTACAGACAGGTAGATTCCGATTTTATAGATCTTTTAAACAGTGTACGACAAAATCAGATCGATGAGAATGTTTTAAAAAAATTAAACCAGCGCTATATTCCTGATTTCAATCCCAGTGATGAGGAAGGATATATTACCCTGACAACCCATAACAAATCTGCACTGGAGATTAATGAAGGTAAGCTGAAGGAACTGAGCAGCCCTGTACACAGATTCAAGGCTGTTATTCAGGACGACTTCCCCGAATACTCCTACCCCACGGTGGCCGAACTCGAGTTAAAAAAAGGTGCTCAGGTAATGTTCGTAAAGAATGACCCCTCTCGCGAACGCCTTTTCTTTAATGGTAAAATAGGCATTATTACCTCGATATCTGATGACCATATCCTGGTGAAATGCCCGGGTGATCTGTCGGAAATCGTAGTAAATCCGCTTGAATGGACCAACATCAAATATGAACTGGATACTCAAACCAAGGAATTAAGAGAAAAGATTATCGGGACTTTCACTCAATTCCCACTTAAACTTGCCTGGGCAATAACAATACATAAAAGCCAGGGATTAACCTTTGAAAAAGCGGTAATTGATGCAAATCTGGCATTTGCGCACGGACAAGTATATGTTGCCCTTAGCCGTTGCAAAAGCTTTGAAGGAATGGTGCTCCGCTCTCCAATCTCTTTCAATAGTGTTAAAACCGATGGGACGATTTCCGAATATACCCGCAACGCTAAAGATAATGAACCCGGTGAGCAGCAGTTGATTGCTTCCAGGATCGCTTTTCAGCAATCCCTGATTTTTGAGCTATTTGATTTTAATACTCTGAAATCTCTTTATTTCCATCTAAAAAAATTAAGTGAAGATCATCACACTATTCTGGATCCCTGTTTCACCGATAGTCTTAATCAGATGCGTGCTGTTGCAGAAAAAGAGATCTATGAGGTCGCTGACAATTTTAAAAAACAGCTGACTAACTATTTTTCATCGGATATACTTCCTGAAGAAAATACTGAGCTGCAAAACAGGATAAAAAAGGCTTGCGTATATTTCAATGAAAAAATAAGTACTGTGTTTTATGAAGCCCTGAAGAAACTAAATACAGATACTGATAATAAAGCCGTCGGGACCAGTATTAAAGGCATTTTAGATGATTTTTTCAAGGAAATTGCAATAAAAATTGCACTCATGAAAGGCATTTCGGATGGCTTTAATACAACAAACTACCTGAAGATCAAATCTAATACTGAAATAGACTATAAGCCAGCTAAAAGTCCTACAATAAATACTTCCTTATCAGAAAACATCCTGCATCCTGAATTATATCAGGCTATCAGAGCCTGGAGAGATGAGCTGGCAAGAGAATGGGGAGTACCCCTATATCTTGTACTGGCACAAAAATCTATTCTGGAAATTCTCCGCCTCCTTCCATCCAATCCGGCAGAATTAGAAAATGTTAAAGGCTTGGGAAAAACAAGAGTTAAGCAATACGGGAGTGATTTACTGGAAATTATCAACTCCTATTGTAAGGAGCATGGAATCGAACGTGAAATATTCGAATTGCCAATAAAGGAGAAGAAAATAAAGACAGACACTAAAAAGCTTAGTTTTGATTTGTTCAAACAAGGAAAAACGATCAGTGAAATTGCAAAAGAACGGGCTTTCACTACTGGCACAATCGAAGGTCATCTTGCCCATTATATTCTAAGTGCTGAGATCTCAGTATTCGACATTGTCCCGAAAATTAAAGTGGCAAAGATTATGGCTTACTTAATTCAAAACCCTGAATCAAGTACCCTGGAGACAAAAATTGCACTTGGTGATGAGGTTTCTTACGGAGAAATAAGGGCCGTTCTAAATCACCTTGCCTATACCAAATCTGAACAATTGACCTAGTCTTTATCTGATCTTCAGGGAGATATTGATTTCCGGACAAAATATCTCATCTCCTATGCAACGATATGATATGCATTAGCGTCATATAATAAAAGGATTCGGGGATCTTACCTGAGGCCGGGCAAACAAAATTTATTAAAGCATGAAATCATGAAAAAGCTCCTGTTCTCCATCATCTTTATTTTGCTATTCAGTGTTGTGATACCTGAAGCAAAGGCCGAAAAAGCACATACAAGAAATGCCAAAGAATTGATCCAGCTATTGCTCAATAAAGGAAACAATTCCAAAAACGCAAAATTTACCAGGAAAAA
Organism: uncultured Sphingobacterium sp.; assembly: GCA_964367725.1. Classification (GTDB taxonomy): domain Bacteria; phylum Bacteroidota; class Bacteroidia; order Sphingobacteriales; family Sphingobacteriaceae; genus Daejeonella. The sequence continues at coordinate 5,544 of CAYJAM010000166.1, forward strand.
ATTAAAGAAAATTGTGCGGAAGGCAGGAAGGGTGTATAGAACAGTAAAAAAGGATCCTGACAGCCGCAAAAAATCAAGGAAAGTTCAGCGTACAGCCAGAAGACTTATCAATATATTCTAATAGTTATCCTGCCCACAGGCATCCTTGGGGGCAGGATAACCATTTAAATTCTAATTTGCTGCAGGCCAGGTATTATTTGCCGGATTAGAATCAGGAAAAACCTTATCAGGGTCAGAGACAATCGAAACGATCTCTTCTGTTGAAGGATAATTAAACGTAAAGCGTGCATTTCGTTCCCAAACT
>CAYJAM010000167.1:0-5829 GCA_964367725.1 uncultured Sphingobacterium sp.
TTTATGACCCCCATTTTCGAACACATACTTTCCCCGTTCTGCCCCCTTTTTTCGAACCAAAATTTGCGAAACTAAAAAAACTTGCCCAAAAGTATAGTGCTATCACCTCCTTTAATACATATAATGCAACCAGAACTATGGTGATCGAAGGAACTACTTGTGGTCTTTAGCGTGGTCAGCGGCAAGGTCTATTCCGACAATACCGGTACATCGTTGCAAATCCCGGTGCTAATGACACCGCAAGGCCCTGTCCGCCCGTTGATTGACTACTGCCTTTCGCTGCGCAGGAGTCTCGCGTGGCAAGAAAAGTTGGTGCGTGGCGTCAAACTGTTCTTGGAGTACCTGGAGGTCAATGCCGTCCAGGGCGAAGAGGAATGGCGGATGTTCCGCAACTTCTCAAACGCCCTGCATGTCGGCACCGTCGATCCCGACACACGGGACGACCCAAGCAATCTCTGGTGGTCTGGAATGGCACCACGCGAAGCTAACTTCATGATCACCCAACTCAGCGACTTCTTTGACTGGCTGGGTCGCGAGGATGCGCCGCGCGCAGCCAAGTTCAATCCTCGCTATGAAGGCAACGCACATGATCGACGCTTGGACTACCAAGCGTACAAATATCGTCGTGATAAGGCGTTCCTTGGACACGCGTGGTCAACCAAACCCCAAGAACGTGGACGACTGACGCGGGGCGAACGTACCCCGAAGGTGCTTCCAAAGCGCCCTCCGGCGTTCCCCGAAGAGCGGTTCGAGGAGTTGTTAGTCAAAGGATTCCGGGTCGCAGGAAAGCAGGACTATCGCGGCATGCTGATCACTTTGTTGCTGTTTGGTGGTGGACTTCGCGTCAGCGAACCGTTCCATTTGTACGTTGCCGATGTGCATCCCCATTGGGATGATCCCAGCCGCGCATTCGTCGCCGTCCATCATCCGAGTCTTGGTTACGCGCCCGATGACTGGAAAACCCCAACCGGTCAGCGGGGTTCAAGACAGGAATACCTTGCACTTAAATATGGCTTGGTTCCGCGTCACAAGATACGGGGCAAGCTCAACGCGGGCTGGAAGCATCCTGCGCTGGATGACCGTTGGTATATGCATGTGCACTGGTATCCAGAAACCTACGGGCTTTGGTTCATGCAAATCTGGAAGTGCTACATGGCGCAGATCGCCGACATTGAGCGCAATCATCCCTATGCATGGATCAATGTAGGTAGCGATAAACAGGGGGGTATTTACACCATCGCGCAGTATGAAAAGGCCCTGCAAAACGCTGTCGGGCGCATTGGGTTGATATATGGCAAGAGCTACGGCACCACGGCCCACGGAGGACGGCATGCCTACGGTCAGCGTACGCGACGGGGGGGCATCGATCCGATCATCGTCCAGCGACTCATGCACCATTGCTCGCCAGATAGTCAGATTGTATATACCCAAGCCGAATTTAATGAGGCGCAGGACACGCTGCGCAAGGGCGTAGAAACCTTGCGTCAAAATAACCTGATGGTTCCATCGCAGCAATTAGCGCTGACAAGCGAACTTGATAACTGAGGGACAAAGTTGAAAAGCAAGCTAACGCAGGCGCAAAAGGACGAAATTCAGAGACGAGCGGCGGATGGTGAGATCCGTACTGTTATCGCAAAAACGATGGGTATCGCCGTCCACCTTGTCTATGACCGCGCGCCGAAAGTGCCGCCACGTGTTACGCGTGAGCAGAAAATGGAGATCGTAAGACGCGTCGAAAGTGGCGAGACAAAGAACGCTCTCGCGAAGGAGTTCGGCCTATCCAAAGTAACCGTTCAGGATTACACCAAGCACGTCATTCGAAAACTGCCCGAAGTGCCACAAGAGGTCAGAAAGGAAATCATACGCCGCGCAATTGAGGGTGAATCAGCAAAAACGATCGCTCGCGAATTAGGCTACAGCGTCGGAACAGTTGACTATCACATCAAAAATGTCGCCAGCGACTACCAACTTTCTGATGAGCAAACGGCAGCAATATGGCATGCGCGCCAGACTGGTAAGAAATACGGGCAGATTGCCGAGCAACTGAAACTTCCACGACGGGTTATCTATGCGGCATTAGGGATATACAGAAAGAAGAGCACTGATGACGCCCTTCGCGCTCAGGCGATACGCGCTATGGAAACCGGCGAATCTTCCACTTCCGTAGCCACACGATTGGGGGTTAGTTCAACTGCTGTACTCAGTTGGTTTAGGCGGGATGTTGCCGAAGGTAAGGCCAAGCGACCGGAAAATGTCTCAAAATCAGACGATGATCAGTTCATGTGGATAGCCAAAAGAGACTCAAGTCTTGAGCATTGGCGCAAATTGATTGTCGAGTATGCCGCCACCCACAGTCCCCCATTTTCTACCTTCATTAACGCTCTGAGCGTATTCGTAGATCGTTACCTCCTCGCCCATCGCCTTCCCCTGAATCCAGCCGACTTACTCAACCGCAAACAGTTGGTACCTGACTTCTATGCTGCCTGTCCGCAGGGTAAGTCAGGGCGAACATATAACACCCAGATTTACAACCTGATCGAGTGGGTGCTGGATAGCGAGCAATTTGCCGATATGGAGGACGGCGAACCGCTCCGCTTTACCGACCTCTATCGTAATCCGATTGATCCTAATGCTGGTGGTGAAGATGCATTACCGCAAGCTCGGGAATCCACAAAGACCTTGCTAAGTTACTTGCTCGTCTCTCTTCTGCGCAAGCAGATCGTACAGGGTCCGAACTTCCGCGATTGGACTTGGGCGCAGGGTTTGATGGGGAATAAAGACCTCGATGGGAACAGCCTTGGCCCCGATTGGTTCGAGGTTAGCGAGGATCGACTCGACAAGAGCGATCTAGATTGCGTCTGGCGGGTACGAAGCCCTTCAACTGTAGATCGGCCCGTTCTCGAAATGTGGTCGCCTGTGCGCTGGGTGCATGCCTTACTGCACCTGCAAACCCCCGTACGGGGAGGTCAGGCGCGCATGGCCGACAGCGGCGAGGCAGACACCTTCATCTGGCACGATGCTAAATTCATTCCCAATCCAAGCAAACTCTGCCAAGGTTCGGCCCGCAACCCACGCCAGCAGGGTGTGTTCCGTCGCCCCTCGACCGAGGAAGAGTCCGCAGGAGCAAAGATCACGCTCTATTTCAACTCCAACAAGACCGCCGATATAGGCAAAGGCGGATCAGCACTGGGGTTCGAATGTCCTTGGCCGCAGATGGAGGAATCGGACGAAGACCCCTACCGTTGGCTTGCCAAACTGCGGGACTGGCAGATGAAGTACAACCCGATCCAACGTCTGACGCGATGGATTGACCTGGAAGGCGCTACCAAACTCTCTCCCCAGAGCAAGAATCGGTTGCAGGACTATCCCGATACAGCCTTTCTGTTTCGGCTTCCGGAAGATGCCAAGCACCCCGATTGGCCACTTTCATCAAATAGAGCCAATGTTGCTTGGCAAATTCTCCTAACCGCGTTCGAAAGCGCTCTCGGCGAGCAGGGCATTCGCAGTCCTACAGGAGAACGCATCGAACTGATCAATCCCGAGACAGGTCGAGCATGGAGTTCCCCCCACGCGACCCGCCCAAGCCTGATCACGCACCTGATCATGGACGGAAACGTGCCGCCTATCATTATGACGAAGGTCGTCGGTCATGCGCGGTTCATCATGACCCTTTACTACACCAAGGCCGGACTTGTCGGCATCCAGAATTCGATCAAGCAGGCGACAAAAGTATTGGAAGAAACGAAGCACAAGACCTTTGAGCGCGATCTGCTTAGCGCAAATGCTGAACGGATGCGTGAAATCGCCGTATTCAATACAGAGGACTGGACTACGGTTCTACCGCTGAATTCTGCGGATCGCTCGCCACTTGGTTGGTATTACATGCATGATCGAGTCTGTTTCGCAGGCGGCAATACACATGGAGACAACCAGGTCCCCGGTTGCCATAACGGCGGCCCGGTCAGAACCAAAGAAGGTCGAAATCAGAAAGACATCCACGACCCGGTTCCGGGCGGCGTGCGTAACTGCTGCCGTTGCCGCTGGAGTGCATCGGGCAAGGAGCACCTTGACTCTCTCGCTGCGACCCTGACCAACCGATCCTGGCACCTTCAGAATGCCTCGAACGAAGCCTTGGCGACACTTCGAGAACGTGATGCGATTCTCAAGTCCAAGGCTAGAACCGAGGCGGCTAATGAACCTTTCGGCCAGACTCATGATCTCACGAGCGCCGAGCGCCGCCATGAAGCTGCGATGCATCGAATGCAGGAACTCACGTTGGATGTTGCAGCGCTGAATCGCACCATCGATCGGGTCATGGCCCTGCCCGTCAACGTCGATGGCCCCACTGTACTGGCGTTACAAGGCGATGCCCTGACCGCCCACGCTGTCATTGAAGATGCCAGTGAGCTGCTGCAACTGGCGAATGTGGTGGGAGACATGGAGTTGTACCCAGACCTTCAATCGAATACTGGCGAGGCGGTCTATGCCTATGCCGATCTGCTCGACAACGCTTTCGAGTGCGAGGGTCATCCACGCATCCTAGTACGACTATCCAAGGACGAAAAGATGCAGTGCGCCAACGCCCTCATGCGGCAACTGGAGCGGCACGCCAACCCGCAAAACCATCTGCTCGGACGCCGGGCAGTGGTTGAAATCATTGACCGTGGCGAGTCGCTGCAAAAGCTGCTTGGGGTGAAGCTGAATGAGATTGCGCGCCAGGCATTGCCCGCCAAGAATCAGACGCCCTTGCGTCTTGTGAAGCCAACGACGGAGGACGATCATGACGACCGACGTGCATCCTGACGAAGTGTTGAAGGCGATCCTCGACAAGGGCAATCGTCGCGACAAGGAAGAGAAGCTGCGCAAGATCCATGAGCTGTGCTCATTGGAATACAGCCGGCACAGCCAGGGCGCCCGCGACCTGAGCATAGCCAACATGGCCCGCGTTGCTGAGAGCCATGGACTCTTCAAGGCGCGCACGATCTACAACAAGCAGTCGGAAGACTACGCAGCACTGATCAAGGCGTGGGAAGCCTACAACGGTCCCAAGCCGTCGAAAGCGGTCAAGGCCCAGCTTGCACCAGCTGACAAGCATGCCTTCCTCAAGAAGATTGAAGACCCGGCCGTCCGTAGCCTTTGTCAGATGGCGATCATTGAGCGCGACAAGATTCGCGCCGAACTCAACATGCTCAAGAGCGTGACAGTCGTTCCCATCGACATGAGGCCGTTGGGGGCTGAGATTGCTAAGGGATCAACGAATGTAGCGATAATCGAACCGGCAGCGCAACTCACCGATTCCGAACGCAATGCTCTCGCTGCCGCCATCGATCCCAAGTCCCTGGCTCAGCAAAAGCTGCGTATCGGCGATACCGGGGAGATCGTAGATGAACGCGGGCGCTTCGTCTTCAATCCGGGCTTCGCCACCGCCATCGCCAAAATCCTCGGCAGGAGTGACAGAACGCCAATGCTGGAAGTGAAGGGAAAGCGGGTATGAGCCAATCCAACCAATCCGGCCAGCAACTCGCACGTGACAACCTCGCCAAGTTCCAATCGTGGATCGCTGAGCGCGAGGTCACCAACGACTGGCACGACTACCTGCGAGGCGACAAGCTCAACCGCAGCGAGATTGCCGCCGAATGCGACTTCTCCCTGTCGGTCATGCGTCAGAACCCGGCCGTCAAGGAGGCTCTGGAGGCCCTGGAGAGTCGATTGACAACCCTTGGCCTCACCCAACCCCTAAGAACCGCTCCTGACGCTTCCAATGAGGCCGCAGCTGCCTCCGAGAAAGTCATCGACAAGCGGATCATGGCCGCCAAGGGTCGCGTGGAA
>CAYJAM010000168.1:0-5808 GCA_964367725.1 uncultured Sphingobacterium sp.
CAAAAACTGAGAATGATGTGAAGGACTATACTCCTCAATCAGATTCAAAACCGCTTTCTATTGCTTTTTTCTCCCGGGCTATCCCGGTGCTGACTCTGGTATCGTGAACACCATCGATAAGGGATATATCCAGATCTTTGGTTTTATCTGAATGATGAACAGCTGTATCCTCAATATTCTGAATCGCTACATCATATGGGCCTTTATTGCTCATTAATTTTACAAAGACCGGCAAACATTCAAAAAGTATAAACAGAAATGCAATAAATGAAATAGCAAGATAATTATCCATATCGCGGCTCCCGTCTTCTTTATAACTGAGCTGACCTAAAGCCCGGTTCCTGTCGGCAAAGCCGGCAACATTAGCCAGACTATCGAGCTGTTTGGTACTGAACATTCTTTGTTGTGTGAGTCCATCCAACTCTTTGCGTTTGCTGAAGAAGGTATCCATCGATGCAAGTTCTTTACGAAGAAGTTCCAGTCTTAATTCTTTTTGAACTACAATTGATTCCTTTTGTTTGGCATAAGTGCCATAACCGGTAATTCCGGATGTCTGATTCGTTTTATCCCCGAACACTTCCTGATTGAGAATGTATCTGGAACGGTTAATGTCCTTTTCCAAAGAATCCTTTTCGGTTTTAAAATTCGAGGTTTTCTGCAGTTCCTGTGCATATTTAAGGTCGAAAGTCCTGTTTAAGGTATCTATTCTGGCACGTTGGAGGTTCAGGTAACTTGTTTTTAACTGCTGCCGGATCTCTTTATCAAATATTTTGAGCTCCAGAGGCCTGGAGATCACGATTCCTATCATTATCGCCAGAAGTATTCTAGGGGTTGCCTGTAATATCTGATGCCAGGTTGTCCCGCTTTTACTGATACTGGAAACTATATAGCGGTCCATGTTGAAAATAGCAAGACCCCATATTATCCCAAAAAGGAAAGCGAAAGGCACTGCGGTTTCAGTTCCGGCAAAAACGAAGTACATGGCATACCCTCCCGAGAGTGAAGCGAACAGAGCTGTGAAAAATATAGTAGCCCCAATGCCAATGTATTTATTATGCTCGGTTGGATATTTCAGAAGAGTGTCTTTATGTGCTCCGGAACAGAACCAAAAGAAATCGCTTAGCTTTTTCATTATACAATAAGACGTCCGGAATGTCAATTTGTTACAAAAATCAGGGATTAAACGTTCAATTGGATAATATTGCATTCTCATTAATATTTAAGAAAATCGTACCTTTACACTATAAATTAAATCGATATGAAAGAAATTTCAGTACAGGAGCTAAAGGAAAAAATCGATAAGAAAGAAGATTTTCAATTAATCGATGTTCGCGAGACTTTTGAATATGAGATGTCCAATTTGAACGGTCTGAATATACCACTGGCGGGTGTTATTCTTGAGGCTTCAAAGATCAGTAAGGATAAGCCTGTTATTATCCAGTGCCGTAGCGGTGCAAGAAGTGCGGCAGCTTTGAATCAGCTTGAACAGCAATTGGGATATACTAACCTTTATAATCTAAAAGGAGGCATTCTGGCCTGGAAAGCAGAGTACGAGCCGGATATGCAGGTATATTAATTCAATATGCTGAAAAAGGTCTTATTAAACATTTTTCTGAATGTGGCTATCATAGTTCTGGTGATGTGTATTGCCTGGGCTGTAAAAAACTCATTCTATCTGTACGTTTTTGCGGGAATACCACCACTTGCCATGCTGATCTATCTTAAATTCAGGCTGGTTAAGAGTGTCAGGAGTTTGACCAGAAAGGATCAGAAATAAACCGGGAACCAATCAGAACTTAATCAATCCCAATCCTGGGGCTTCAGATAAAACCCATTTTCCATCTACAAATTCAGGGTCTTTGTATGGATTATTGCTGGTTAGGAAAGGCCCGTCGAGATCTGCCCAATCACATAAAGGGGCCAGAGCTGCGGCGGCAAGTGTTCCGCAACTTGTCTCGCTCATACAACCAATCATAGTTTTAAGACCCAGTTCTTTTGCTTTCATGATCATGCGGTAACCTTCGTGCATACCAGCACTTTTCATCAACTTCATATTGATTCCATGATAAACACCTTTGGCTTTCTCAACATCCGAAAATCGTTGAACGGATTCATCGCCTACAATTGCCACCGGACTTCTTTCAGTGATCCAGGCATTTGAATCCGGGTCATCTTTAGCCATTGGCTGTTCTATCAGTACCACACCCTGTTCATGCAGCCATAAGACCATATCCAGTCCCTGCTGTTTGTCTTTCCATCCCTGATTGGCATCAACATATAATGGTTTATCAGTTGCAGAACGAATGGTATTGATCAGTTCCTTATCGTTATCTCTTCCTAATTTCACTTTTATAATATGGCAGTTTTCCCCTTCTTTGATCTTTTGAAGTAAAACTTCAGGAGTGTCAATTCCAAGAGTATAAGAAGTTGGGGGCATTTTAGCCGGGTCAGTATTAAAGTATTCATAACAGGCTTTTTGTTCAATCTTACCCCGCAGATCCTGCAAAGCTATATCAATAGCCGCTTTAATATTGGGGTTCCCCGGTGCGATACCATCCAGGTAAGCAATAAGCTCATCAAAATTGAATGGGGCTTTAAGCCAGGTAAGATCAACTTTTGACATGAAGGCATTCGCAGTTTCAATATTCTCACCCATATAAGGCACCATTGATGCTTCTCCATAACCGGTAAAGCCTTCATGACTTATCTCCATCAGCATGATGGGAGTGGAGGTACGTGAAAATTTTGCAATAGTGAAAGGGTGCTTCAGATTGAGTTCAAAAGGTTTATAACTGATCTTCATTTTCTGATTTATGATGTACGAAATAACAAAATATATATTATCTGCTAGAAAATTTTTGTAGCATATTGGAACAATATATTGATAAACCTCACAAATCGAAGGCAATTGCCTCTATAAATAATTTATATTGCAAAAATAAATAGCGACGCTCATGAATAAATTAATCAGGCTGATTAAGTATCATATCATCCTATTGGCTGCTTTTTCATTATTAGTTATATCAGCTTTCTATATTTCGGAAGGAGGTAATTTAAATACTCCATTAGCCATTGCCCTTTATTATCTGATTTCTGCAGTACTTTTATATATTCCTTTGATATTGATTCTGACCTGCTTCAACTTTGTCATTCTTGCTATCGGACTCAAGACGTTTAAAAACCTTAAAAGCCAGGCTGCAATATGCTTTTTGCCTGTTCTATTGTTTTCACTTTGGTTTATTTTCTCAAAAAGCAGCAGCTTCGAAAGCCATTGGAAGCTCTCTGATTTTCAATTTTATATTATTACGGGGATTTGGATCATCCTCCTCTTAGCAGGTATGATCATTTACTCCGGATTTAAAAAATATACTCTTGCTGCTTTTCTTCCGGCTATGGTCTTTACTTTATTGTTTTTTCTACAGAAGTATAATATTACTTCCAGACAATTGTCATTAACAAATTTTAATTTTAGTACAATGCTTATTATTTGGACAACTTTAAACTACTGCCTTTTGTACCATTATCGTAAAATGATTTACTGCTTACAAAGGAATGTAACGATTGAAACAGTAGAGGAAATGTAATTGAGATTTTGTTAAAATGGAAAAATTAAAAATAGCGACTGCGCAATTTGAAAATAAAAGTGGTGATAAAGCCTACAATTTATCAGTGATTGAAAAGCTGGCAAAAGAGGCCGCCACAAGCGGTTCAAAAGTAATCGCCTTTCACGAATGCTCCATTACCGGATACACTTTTGCCAGGAATCTTTCAAAGGAACAAATGCTTGATCTTGCTGAGCTAATCCCCGATGGACCGAGTATAAGACGTTTGACTGAGATTGCAGAAAAATATGATATTTCAATCCTGGCTGGTCTTTTTGAAAAAGATGAAGAAGGAAATTTATTCAAGGCCTATGTCTGTGTTGACAAAAATGGTCTTGTGGCAAAACATAGAAAACTACATCCCTTTATCAACCCGCATTTAAGTCCGGGTAATAGCTATACCATATTTGAGCTTCATGGTTGGAAATGTGGCATTTTGATCTGTTATGACAATAATGTCATTGAAAATGTGAGGGCTACAGTATTACTTGGCGCCAATATCATCTTTATGCCACATGTTACCATGTGTACACCATCTACCCGGCCAGGTGCAGGTTTTGTAGATCCTCAATTATGGTTTAATCGTGAAAATGACCCAACTTCATTACGTTTGGAATTTGATGGCATGAAAGGAAGGGAATGGCTGATGAAATGGCTTCCTTCCAGAGCCTATGATAATGGAATCTATGCTGTTTTTTCAAATCCAATAGGTATGGACGACGATCAGTTAAAAAACGGTTGTTCGATGATCATCGACCCATTTGGGGATATTTTGGCAGAGTGCAGAACTTTTGATGACTCATTTGTGAGCACTACTTTGATACCTGAAAAGCTTAAACAAGCAGGGGGTTTCCGCTATACAAAGGCCAGAAGGCCAGATCTTTACCGTAACATACTGGGCCTGGAGCACCAGCCCGAATTAAATGTGGTTTGGCTCAATGCTGAAGGAGAAAAATAAAGGCTAATCGAATTATTTAATTTTTGCTTCTTTACGAATACTGTTGAATACAAGATCCTCAATATAGTCAACCACCAGTTGCTCGTTCTTGCTATCACCAAAATCTGTAAGTGAAGGGAGGTTATGCATAAAAAATACCTGCAAATGTGCCATTTCGATAATTGTGCTTGCAAGTGATCGCGGATGCTTATAATTAGAATTAAATTCAATTAAAATTCCTGCTATCAATGAGCAAAGATCCTTATATGGTTTGAATAACCTGTCTTTATTATCTTCAGATACATGCTTGGTCAGGTAAGCCTTTGAGCCTTCAGCAATAATAATCTGATGCAAAAGACTCTCATTAACATACATTGTGCTGTCATCATCCACAACATTGGCTGCAAGAAGTTGAATTAACTTCTTCAATTTAATCGTTGGATCAATAATATTATTCAGATGGAAAGTAACCCTGAATTCAAGCCAGCTCCAATACCAGGCTGTCAGATAAATCAGTAAACGATGTTTATTTTCAAAATACCTGTAAATACCTGCTTCTGTAGAGCCAATCTCTTCTGCCAGCTTTTTGAAAGTAAAGGATTCAAAACCATTTTGCTGTATCAGCTGAATACTGAACTGAATTATCTTCCTTCCAAGTTCTGTTTGTTCGGGATTACGAACAAACAGTTTTTCATTCATCTTTATTTGAAGTTGTAATTCCATCGCCCTGATTTGTAATTCTTAAACACAAATAGCTTTCATTTATTTCTGCTTTGCAAAAATAGATAAAAGTTTTACAATTAAATGAGATAGTAATACTATCATTTAAAATATTGATGCTATCTTCGTATCATTAAGCTAAACAAAAGATTTAAAAATGGAATCGAGAAACATGTTTAAAGAAATTAAAAGCGACCTGCCTGCCAGCATAGTCGTGTTTTTTGTTGCAGTTCCCCTTTGTCTTGGAATTGCACTGGCATCAGGAGCTCCCCTCTTTTCTGGTATAATAGCCGGTATTGTGGGTGGTATTATCGTTGGAATTGTGAGTGGATCGCCGCTTGGCGTTAGTGGTCCGGCAGCCGGATTAGCTGTTATTGTACTCACCTCAATCGCGACATTAGGCTCATGGCCAGCATTTCTGCTTTCTGTGGTAATTGCAGGAATTATTCAATTAGCCATGGGATTTGCAAAAGCAGGGTTCATTGCTTACTTCTTTCCAACATCTGTTATTAAGGGTATGCTTACCGGTATTGGTTTGCTGATCATTCT
>CAYJAM010000169.1:0-5800 GCA_964367725.1 uncultured Sphingobacterium sp.
ATAATATTAATCGGTCATTGGGTAATTGTAATTTTATGAGTAAAAGGCTTTCACTTTTAGTTCTATTTATTTCAATAATTCTTTACAGCATTCATGCATGTAATCCTATTACAGAAAGTGCAGAAGTGCATATTCCTGATAAAGTCAGTTATAATTTTGATATCAGGCCTATATTATCGGATAAATGTTTTTCCTGTCATGGTCCGGATGGAAATAAAAGAGAAGCCGGGCTCAGACTTGATAATGAAGAGAGTGCCTATAAAGCCTTGAAAGAAAATCCCGGTGCTCATGCTTTGGTTCCTGGTAAACCAGAACTCTCTGAGGCTTTTCTTCGAATTTCAACAAAAGACACGGCAATCATGATGCCTCCGCCATCATCCAACCTGAAGTTATCTTCCCATGAAATTAAACTGATTAAAAAGTGGATCGATCAGGGAGCGAAGTATGAAACGCATTGGTCCTTCGTAAAACCAAAGAAAGCGCCACTTCCTGAACCCAAAAATCCGGATTGGGTTATAAATGAAATTGATTATTTTATCTTAGATAAATTAGAACAAAAAGGCTTGGCTCCAAATCCGGAGGCTGAAAAGGAACATTTATTAAAGCGCTTAAGTCTGGATCTGACAGGTTTGCCACCGGGATTGGATTTAATGGATTCTTTCCTTGCAGATAAGAGTCCTAAAGCCTATGAAAAGCTCTTGGATAAGTTATTGCAAACTCCGGCCTATGGAGAAAAAATGGCTCTGCATTGGCTGGATGTTGCCCGCTATGCTGATTCACATGGATTTCAGGACGATAGTTACCGCTCTCAATGGCCCTGGAGGGATTGGGTTATTTATTCATTCAACAATAATCTTCCGTATGATAAATTCATTACCTATCAGCTGGCAGGAGATCTGATTCCCAATGCCACAAAGGAACAAATTCTGGCGACAGGTTTCAACCGTAATCACAAAATTACCGAGGAGGGTGGTGTTGTAGATGAAGAGTACCGGGTTTCCTATGTGATAGATCGTACAAATACCTTTTCAAAGGCTCTGATAGGGGTCACCATGGAGTGTGCCCAATGCCATGACCATAAATACGATCCCTTCTCACAGAAAAACTATTATCAGCTTTATTCATTTTTTAATAATGTGAAGGAAGTTGGTATAGAATCAACAGTTGGCGGACCAGAAACCTATGCTAAAAAGCCGATGATTGAGATCAGTAATGATGAGGTCAATAAAATCTTGAAATTTATCAATAAACCGGACACCAATAAACTCATTGTATCGGTTATGGGTGATCGGGATACATTAAGAAAAACATTTATCCTTGATCGTGGTGCTTATGATGCTCCTGGTGCAGAAGTAAATTCAGGAACACCAGAATCTATTCTGGCGTTTGATTCAAAATATCCTAAAAACAGACTGGGACTCGCCCAATGGTTATTCGATAAACGCAATCCGCTTACATCAAGAGTCTTTGTCAATCAACTCTGGCAGGAAATTTTTGGACGCGGAATTGTGAAAACTGCAGGTGATTTTGGTATGCAGGGTGAATTACCTACGCATCCTGAATTATTGGACTGGCTTGCCGTTGACTTTATGAATAATGGCTGGAATGTAAAACGACTGGTTAAACAGATGCTTATGTCGGCAACCTACAGGCAATCTGCAGTGATTAGCTCTGATAAGTTAAGAGCAGATCCTGAAAATGTATTTCTTTCAAGAGCTCCCAGATACAGGATCAAAGCCGAACTGGTAAGGGATCTGGTTCTTTCGAGCAGTGGTTTATTGGTTAAAACTATCGGCGGACCAAGTGTAAAACCGTATCAGCCTCCAGGCTTATGGGAAACTGCAAGTTCAGGACGGGGGATTTTGAGAAATTATAAACAGGATCACGGTAATGAGCTTTACCGCAGAGGGATGTATACTTTTGTCAAACGGACTGTTCCACCACCTGTTATGGGCATATTTGATGCAAGTAACCGGGATCAATGTGAAGTTAACCGTTTAAAAACCAATACCCCACTTCAGGCTTTGATCATGATGAACGATCCAACAGTACTTGAAGCGTCGAGGGTATTGGCTGCCAAACTTGATCGGGAACCGATAGAAGCGAAAGATAAGGTAATCAGGGCTTTCCGTTTAATTGTTTGCAGAAAACCAAGTGAAAAGGAGATTGAAGTTCTTACCTCTTATTATTCCGATCAGCTCAATGTATTTAAAAAGCAAAAAAATCGCGCTGAAAGCCTCCTTTCCATAGGAGAGTATCCTTTACCACAGAACTCGAATAGAAGTTCTGTGGCTGCATGGATGCAGGTCATATCGGCATTATATAATCTTGAAGAAACCATTACAAAAACTTAATCATGCAAAAAGATTTTCTGGAACATGGATTAAACTTTAACCGGCGACGCTTCCTGTCAAGACTCAGTCTCGGGCTTGGAAGTGCTGCATTAGGTTCATTATTAGTACCGGATCTTTTTACCGGTGATTCGGCAGATTCCGGAATTGCTCCCGGTATACCTCATTTTGCACCAAAAGCCAAGCGGGTGATTTACCTGTTTCAAAATGGTGCACCTTCTCAACTTGAGCTGTTTGATTATAAACCCAAATTAAGGGATTTGGCGGGGCAGGATCTTCCATCTTCAGTGAGAGGTATGCAAAGGCTAACCGGTATGACTGCTAATCAAAAATCTTTCCCTATGGTTGGCTCATTTGCTAATTTTAAGCAATATGGTGAATCCCGAAATTGGATAAGTGACATGCTTCCATATACAGCAAAAGTTGTCGATGATATTTGTATCATTAGATCGATGCATACAGAGGCAATTAATCATGATCCAGCATTAACCTTTTTCCAAACCGGTGCACAGCAGGGGAACCGACCAAGTATGGGTTCCTGGTTAAGCTATGGACTTGGAAGTGAGAATAAAAATCTGCCCTCCTTTACCGTATTACTTTCAAGAGGTAGGGGTAATAGTCAGGGTGTTTATTCTAAGTTATGGGCTAGTGGTTTTCTCGACTCAATACATCAGGGAGTTCAGTTCAGTAGTGGAGATGATCCGGTGCTTTATTTAAATGATCCTGATGGGATGAATAAATTTGAGCGGAGGAAGTTCCTGGATCAGATCTCTAAAATAAACCAGCTTTCATACGAAGAATTTGGTGATCCGGAGATAAGCACCAAAATTCAGCAATATGAAATGGCTTACCGGATGCAAACAGCTGTTCCCGAAATTATGGATCTATCAAAGGAGCCGGATGATATAATCAAACTTTACGGTACTGATTCAATGACTCCCGGAACATTTGCAGCCAATTGTTTACTTGCACGTAAATTATCCGAAAATGGTGTTCGCTTTGTTCAACTTTATCATCAGGGCTGGGATCATCATGGTAATCTGCCTTCAGAAATAGCTTCACAAGCCAAAGATGTGGATCAGGCTTCTGCTGCATTAATTACCGATCTGAAACAAAGGGGATTACTGGATGAAACCCTCGTAATTTGGGGCGGGGAGTTTGGACGTACAAATTACAGTCAGGGAAACTGGACAGTAGAGAACTATGGCCGTGATCATCATCCAAGATGCTTCAGTATCTGGATGGCCGGAGGTGGGATCAAGCCGGGTATTTCTTATGGTGAAACCGATGATCTGGGTTATAATATTGTTAAAGATCCTGTTCATGTGCATGATTTTCAGGCTACTATCCTGAATCAGCTGGGTTTGGATCATGAGAAACTGATTTTTAAACACCTTGGAAGAAGATATCGCCTTACCGACGTTTCGGGTAAGGTCATCAATGATATTTTAGCTTAATAGATATAGTATAATTCAACTTATGAATAGAAGGAAATTCGTTAAGAATACAGCAGGGTTTACCGCAGGTCTTTTAATTACCAAAGACTTGTTTGCAAAGGACAAAGGACCTGTTTACGGCCACAATGGTATGCGTTATACCCTTGATACAAGCTGGGGTCAATTGGATTCAACAAAATATCCGGTTAAGGATTGTCATGAAATGGTTCAGGATAAAAAGGGAAGAATCATCCTGCTTACTAATGAAACCAAAAACAATGTTTTGATTTATAATAAATCAGGTAAGCTTCTCGAATCATGGGGTAATGAATTTCCGGGAGGTCATGGTCTTACATTGGCTGATGAAAATGGTACTCAATTTCTTTATATAACTGATACTGAAAAACATCAGGTTTATAAAACCACAATGTCTGGTAAAATATTGCTTACCATTGACGTACCTATGGAGGCTGGAATATATAAGAATGCAAAGGAATTTGTTCCAACAGAAGTAGCTGTCGACAGCAATGGGGATTTCTTTGTGGCTGATGGTTATGGAGCTCAATATATCTTACATTATGATGCTTCGGGTAAACTGAAGGGCCATTTTGGTGGTAGGGGTACAGGTGATCAATATCTCGACAATGCGCATGGCATTGTAATTGACCGCCGTTATGCTCAGCCTAGTCTTCTGGTGACTGACAGGACCCGTAATTGTTTTAAACGATTCTCATTGGACGGTAAACTTCAGGAAATTATCAATTTACCAGGAGCATGTGTTTGCCGTCCGGTAATAAAAAATGATAATCTATATGCTGCTGTCTTGCGCTCTCCAAGTTTGGCAAATGCCGGATCTGGTTTTGTTACTATTCTGAATAAGGAGAACAAAGTTGTTTCAAATATCGGTGGTACCGAACCGATCTATAATAAAGATGCCCAGTTGCAGACAATGACTCAGGCTGAGAAGATTTTTGTTCATCCACATGATGTTTGTGTTGATGATGATGAAAATCTATATGTAGCACAATGGGCTTCAGGAAAAGTATACCCATATAAATTTAAACGCGTCTAATTTTCTAATCCGGTCATTTTTATGAAGATCAATCTGAAAGCTTATTCAGGTAATGTTTTAATATTCCTTAATACACTGATTATTTTTTTATTGGTTTTCGAAAATGAATTGCTCATACCCGAATGGTTGCAAATTATCGGTAGAATGCACCCTATGCTCTTGCATTTTCCAATAGTTTTGCTGCTTGTTTCCTTGGTTATGGAGTTCTTTCAGTTTAAAATTAAGGAGGATAGCCGAGCCTTTTACCAAAGTATTACGAGTAAAATTATGTTCTCGGGGATCTTGCTCGCAGCAATCACGGTCATCATGGGTATTTTCCTGTCTCTGGAAGACTCCTATGAAGGTGGCGATGTTTTGAACTGGCATAAATGGTCTGGCGTAAGCATCGTATTTCTTGCCTCTCTGATTTTTATTTTCAGAAACTCAAACTGGTACAAAGACGCTGTGGCAAAAGCCGGAGCAATTATTTTAAGTTGCACGATTATACTAGCAGGGCATTTTGGCGCAGTGCTCACGCATGGTGATAATTTCGTACTGGAGCCAATAACAAAAAGTTCTTTGGTTCCAATTGAGCAGGCATTAGTCTATGACCATGTTATTCAACCCATTTTTCAGGAGAAATGCGTAAGCTGCCATAGTGATGAGAAATTAAAAGGTAAATTAAAGCTGACGGATTCAGCTTCAATTATGAAAGGTGGAAAGACAGGCAAGCTCTATGTTGCCGGTGACCCTAAGGTCAGCCTTTTATTGGAACGTATACATATGCCTCTGAGCAATAAAAAGCATATGCCGCCTTCAGGAAAACCACAGTTAAGTCCGGAGGAGGTTAGGATTCTATTTAACTGGATCAAAGACCGTCCGGATTTCAAAAAGAGGGTTCTGGATCTGCCTGCAACTGATTCCATACGGATTCTGGCAGCCGCACGGCTGCAGCCAGCTGT
>CAYJAM010000170.1:0-5795 GCA_964367725.1 uncultured Sphingobacterium sp.
AGGCAGCTTTTGATCGTGGACTTTCAGCACTAAAACAATTCAAAAAATCAATAGATCAGTATCAGGTTAAGCAGGTCAGGGCTGCAGCAACCTCAGCACTCCGGACTGCCGGCAACGGTGCAGCGTTTTTGGAAAAAATCAGATCAGAAACCGGAATTGTACCTGAAATTATTTCAGGAGAGCGTGAAGTAGAGTTGATTTATCAGGGTGTCGGGGCTGCTATTAATATGGGAAAAGAGAAATGCCTGATCATTGACATCGGTGGTGGAAGCGTTGAATTTATCATCTGTAATAAGGAAGAAGTCTTCTGGAAAAGGAGTTATGATATTGGGGCTGCCCGACTCATGGAACAGTTTCATCATTCAGACCCCATTTCTGAAGCGGATATTAATAAGCTGAATTTATATCTGGAGAGTAGCTTAAAAGAGCTTAAAGCACAAATGGAAATCAATAAACCTGAAATTCTAATCGGTTCGGCAGGTGCATTTGAAACTTTTGCAACACTCATTGATCCTCAATTTAAGGCCAGTTTTACAAATCCTGAAATAAAAATTGACTTGAGGGATTTTGAAAGAGTTTCAGAGCTCATTTTGAAAAGCTCTCATGCAGAGCGCAACTGTAATCCAGCTATTATTCCTGTCAGAGTTGATATGATCGTAATGGCCACCCTGATCACAAAACATGTCCTGAATCAGTTTGCCTTTAAAGCAATTAAATTGTCAACTTATTCATTGAAAGAAGGCCTGCTATTTGAATTCATAAAAAATAGGAATTCAAATTAACTTGAGTTCGATATTAAACTATCTGGAGATTAAAATTTAACCACATAGATTGATTTTTATTATGCTTTAAAGGAAACATAGATCGTATATCACATAGATTGAATCGAAGCTTCAAGGCTATCTGTGTCTAAAATGTAGGTTAGAAGCTATAAAATGCTATGTTTCTATGTGGTTTTTAGATATTATGTCGAGTTAACGTTAATTATTCAGACAACTTACATAGCTCCGAGTAAAGACGATGAGTGGGAAGGCCTACCACATTGCTGTAAGAACCATTGATCCTTTCAACCGCTACCAATCCTATCCATTCCTGAATGCCATAAGCCCCTGCTTTATCCATCGGCTGACAGGTATTAATATAATAGCGAATCTGTTCAGCACTGATCTCCTTAAAGAATACTTCAGTAAGTTCATAGAAACTGCTGACCTTATGATTCTTGAGCAGGCTGACTCCAGTGATCACATCATGCCTTTTACCCGACAATTCAGAAAGCATTACAAAGGCATGATCTTCATTTTCGGGTTTACCCATTATTTTACCATCAAGAGAGACAATTGTGTCGGCTGTAATCACGATCTCATTTTCAATCAGCAGATCGAAGGCTTTTGCCTTTTTTTCGGATATGTAAACTGCAATTTCTGACGGTGAGAGTCCCGGAGGATAACTTTCATCCACCTCCCTGAGAACAACCTGAAAATCAAATCCCATAAGTTTTAGCAGTTCTTGTCTGCGTGGTGATTTGGAAGCCAGAATAATAGGCGGAAATTGTTTGATCATCTGATTGGGCTTTGCCAAAAATAAGAAAAGCGGCTAAAAGCCGCTTTAATATGTGGAAAAAGAATCCTAGTTATTCCTCATTCTGGCACGACGCTCTTCCAGAATAGCTTCATAGGCTTTCTTTTGTTCATCGTTTAATAAAGCATTCACTTTGGTCGTGGTTTCTGCCTGCAAAGGTGCCATTTTAGCACGCATGGCCTGGAAATCACCAGCATCAGTTAACGTTGTTCTGACACTGTCAGTACGCTTTGCCGACCAGATAAACACTTCTTTTAATTTAGTTTTTTGTTCAGCTGAAAGCTTTAGAGTTTCTAATTGAGCGATCTGACGATCGGCTCTTTCTTCAGGAGTACCCATTTGTCTACCACCCTGTGCCTTGGCGAATGTTGCCATACAGAGAATCAATCCCATGGCAATAATTAATCTTTTCATATTTGCTGGTTTTTCCCTTTTGATTGATAATAGAGCAAAAGGTTTAAAGATGAAGTAAATAATCAAATTTTGCTGCCATCAGCAGATGAAGGATCTGCACTGATCCATAGATTTTGGATCTTTAATACTTTTTCGATGATATCCCTGACGCATGAATCACCGCCATTTTTCGGAGAAATATAGTGGGCAACTGCTTTGATCTCCTCAACTGCATCAGCCGGACATACTGCAAGACCTGCCATCTTCATGAGTTCCAGATCAGGAATATCATCACCCATAAAGAGTACTTCATTGGGTGATAATCCATTTTTATCAATGAACTCATTGTAAGCAGCAGTTTTAGAATCTAAACCGAGATAAATAGCCGTAATACCTAATCCTCTCAGGCGATGTTCTACTCCTTTAGATCTTGCTCCTGAAACAACTGCTATCTTAAATCCCCTCTTAACTGCCAGTTGCAGGGCATAACCATCTTTGATATTAAACTGCCTCAAAAATTCCCCCGATTCTGTAACCAATAGCATACCATTGGTCATGACGCCATCTACATCAAGAACAAATGCTTTAATATGCTTTAGTTTTTCTAGGAACATGGTAGTAGAATTGAGGTGTGAAGTCGGAGGTCGGAGGTCTGACATCAGACTTCATACTTCTGACCTCCGACTTCTTATTGATTATCGCGCCACTCGTAAACCCAGGCTGTCTGGATTTGCTCCAACTGACCTTCATTGGATTGTTCGCGGGTACCTGCAAAATTTGGAAGACTTAAAATCCAGTCGAGAAGCTCGGTGAAACGTATTCTATATATCTGAGATTCTCCGAAATCATCACCAAATTTCTCATAAAGCCCCATGGCTATATCTTCATAGTCATTCCAGTAAATCGGTAATTCAAAACTTTCTTTCGCCATTTCTCTTGTATAAATATTAATGTCCTAAGAACTGATTCTGATCCGGAAGCGTTACTTCAAGATCACCGTTAATTAACACACACTGACAACCCAGACGGGAGTTAATTCTTGGATTGACTGCACGATCGATAAAATCTTCTTCTTTATCTGATATTTCCTGGATATTATCCATCCCGAAATTAACATAAACCTGACAGGTGCTGCATCCGCAAACTCCGCCACAATTATGTTGTAATTCAATCCCGTTATCCATACAAACATCAAGAACTGATTCGCCTTCTGCTATAGGAAGCTCTACTGCAGGCATTGAAGCCTCTTCAAAATTGATTTTTAATTTAAAAATGTTCATTAGTGCAAAAATAGCATTTTAAACTCAGCCCTGAGAGCGCTTATGCAAATTGACTATGCTTTGACTAAGTTTAGTATAAAGTTCTGTTAAATCAGGATTATGTTTTAGAAGTTCGAGGTGTGCCTTAATGGTAGCCTGGTCTTCCCTTATCGCAGGGCCGGTTTGAACAGAAACGGGATCATTCATTTCAATTTTACTAAGGGTTTCTTCAATCAGAGGCTTCAAAAGCTCATAATTCAGCCCTTTTTCTTCTAATAATTCCTGGGCAAGTCCGAATAAATGATTTGTAAAATTACAGGCAAAGACTGCGGCCACATGAAGTGTTTTTCGTTGTTCTGAGTTTAATTCAATTACTTTTTCTGATAAGCGATCGGCAATTGCCCGAATTCCTGACAATACTTCGGGGCTGTTGGCTTCAATGATGATTGGAATCTGCCTGAAATCGACCGATTTGACTTTTGAAAAGGTTTGCAGCGGGTAAAATACTCCAGTTTTTGTGGATGCTCCTTCCAGAGCAGTGAGCCCGGTCGAACCGGAAGTATGTACAAGCAGTTGATCACTGAGCTTTAATCCAAGGGCAATTTCCCTGATTGCTTCATCCTTTACAGCGATGATATACAAGTCTGCAGAGCGATCCAGATCAAACATATTGTCTATTGGTTCTGCTGCCAGGGTATCCGCTAATGTGCTTGCCTTGGTTATATCTCGGCTCCAAACCTGTGATATATCCTGCCCGGCCATTTTAAATGCCCGGCCTAAATGCGTAGCTATATTACCACTACCTAAAATGACAATATTCATCAGGCTTGTTTGATTTCCTTATTTCTCCTGAAAATTGACAGAATAAATCCGATCACCATAATGATCGTGCCCCCCCAGAATAAATTTATATATGGAAATTCAATAGCTTTTAGTACTATCCAATCTTTCTCTGCCTTTGGTTTCTGATAAACCATCAGCTCAAGCTTATCCTTATCAGGATAAACATTTGAGAAGCGTAATTTCAAACCCTTTTCATCAACTGTCTTTCCAAAATCAAATTTGGAACCATCTTTTAATAAATAGATTGGCTCTGAAGGGAATATTTTGCCATCAGAAACGATATCCAATTGTAAGCCAATGGCTATATCTCGTTCACCCACAGGAATATTCTGAATCTTTGCCTCTCGGTTAATACCCTTAACCAATATATAACCTTCTCTGAAACGAACTGTATCACCAACATTCACTTCGTAGGTGGCTGGCTTTTCATATTTCTCATCTTCAGAATGGCCTTCATGATCTTCATGATCCTCTTCTTTTAGAGGTACACTACTTACATGGGTATAAACATCATGAAAGAGGTAATGCCTGGTATCAGGAGATGCAATGATCTGCCTCATTTTGGCATTCTGCTGAGCATTTGGATAGAGCGTAAAGTTCTCTTTAACGTCTCCGCTTTTCTCATCAATTACTTTATAATTTATTCTGTAATAGGTATTTACACCCTGGGTGGAATCACCAATATAAGTAACCGTATAACGGTCCATCTTTGTAGGTTCATCCTTGTACAGAATAATGTTTTCCCGGGGGTTATTACTCTTTGCGAATTCATCACCAAAACCAATCCCGGTATTATTGATTGAAATAATTTTATTTGTTGCAGCGGCAACAAGTGCTCCGACAAGTAATAAGGCAAATCCAATATGTGCAACTGCTGATCCAGCAAGTCTCCACTTTCCTTTGAATGCTTCACCCAGAATCTTAGCATTCGCCAGTATGGAAAACACGGAAGCATAGGTCAGGATGATATACATCACATTGGTATAGATATTCATCACATAAACAGCTGCAGCAGTAATGAATACAGAAACAAGCAGAGATATTGAAATACTGACAAAAAATTTCTTAGGATCTGTTTTTTTATATTTCAGGAATTGTGAGAATGCTGAAATGAATGCAATTACAACCGCAAAAGGAACCTGCCATTTGTTGTAATGGGCAATAACATCGGGTGGTGGTGCGATCTCAGTTCCAAAAATGGCATTAAATACAGGTACTGAGGTAGTGGCAAGTATCTGAACACAGGCGATTGATAATACCAATGCACCAATAAAAAGCCAGAACTCACGAGAGTATGTTTCTTCATCCTTTTTGGTTATCGGAAGTTCCTTCCAGCGGATAACGAGAAACAAAACAGCAATAAAGAGGAATGCCACTACGTACAAAACAAGATGCCAGAACATCCCCAAATCGGTAAAAGCGTGTACGGATGTTTCACCTAAAATACCGCTACGGGTAAGGAAGGAAGCATAAAGCACCAACACAAAGCTGATCAATACCAGAAAAGTTGCAGTAAAATAAGAATGGCCTGAATTTCTATAAGCAATCAAAACGTGAACTGCTGCAATCAGGGTCATCCATGGAATAATTGAGGCATTCTCTACAGGATCCCATGCCCAGAATCCTCCAAAATTGAGTGCTTCATAGGCCCAGAACGAGCCCATAATGATACCAGTTCCCAGAATCATCACTGCAAAAATTTTCCATGGCAAAGCAGGTGTG
>CAYJAM010000171.1:0-5779 GCA_964367725.1 uncultured Sphingobacterium sp.
GTTCATTTTTGTACTCAATTACTTTCCTCATTGTGAGTTTCATAGGAACCATAATGGAACCAAAACGAGAACGCATCGTGTTCATCAAACGCTCAAATCGTTTATCTGATAATGGCTTATAAACCACGAGAACTTTTTCTTTCAATTCAAGTCCGGTTGCTACCGGTCCCCATTCCCAGTTACCATAATGTCCTGAAACAGCAATTACTGATTTCCCATTTTGAAGGTATTTTGTAAGTATTTCAAGATTCTTAAACACAAATCTTTTTTTGATTTCATTGGCACTGATCGATATTGTTTTGACAGATTCTAACATCAAATCAGCCAGATGGCGGTAAAACCTCTTTTCTATTTCATCAATCTCAGTTTTGGATTTTTCAGGAAATGAGTTTAAAAGATTGATCAAAACAACCTTCCTTCTGTATCTAAAAATATAATACAAGAAGACATACAGGATATCTGAAAGCAAATAAAGAACAGGAAAGGGAAGAAGGGATATAAGATATAATACGAATGCGGTTATACCGTATGTAATTCGATTCATTAAGATTTGAATAAGCTGTTTAGAATAATTTATTCATGGTCTATAATTACATTCTTGCAGCGTGGCCGTTTAATTACTAATTTCGGCAACTGTTCTACAAACTTAACTTATACGATGGAAAAAGGTGCAGTATTCCCTTTATTTTATCTTCCTTCTATTGAGTATTTTAGTAAACTACTTAAGCATAAGGATAACTTACTTATAGAGAATGCAGAAAATTTCCAGAAACAAAGCTACCGGAACCGGGCAGTAATTCATTCTCCAAACGGAGTTTTAAATCTGATTGTGCCTGTAATCAAGGGTTCCAAAAACCATACTCTTGTCAAAGACGTCAGGATTAGCTACGACTTTAAGTGGCAAAGACTGCATTGGATGAGCTTGCAAACATCATATAGAAGTTCAGCCTATTTTGAATACTACGAAGATGATCTGACCAATTTTTTTGAAAAGAAATGGGATTTTCTCTTCGATTATAATGAGGATTTATTGCGTCTGCTTAACCGCTTTCTGAAAATCAATATCAGCTACAACTATACCAATAGCTTTGAAAAAACCTATCCGGAACTTGATGATTATCGGGAAAGTTTACATCCAAAGCATGTTTCTGACATCAGTTTTAAACCATATTTTCAGGTTTTTGAAGAACGAAATGGCTTTTTACCTAATTTAAGCATAGTTGATCTCATATTTAATCAGGGACCACAAAGTATTAAGTATCTTTAAACATGGCCAGGATTAGAAGAATAAGTTTAAAATCAAAAAAATATGTTCCAGTATCCGGAACTAGTCCTGGATCTATACAACTTTATGAAGGTGCTTTAAAGCCGAAAATCACCATTTACTCATTCAAGGGTGATGAATTCCATAGCCTTGAAGTCAAAACGCATGAGGAAATTGAAACTGAATTAGAATCCTATCCTGGATTTAATCACTGGATCGATATTCGCGGAATTGGTGATGCCAAACTCCTGGAATTTCTGCAAGACAAGTTCAACATCAATAAGCTGGTCATGGAGGATATTACGGATTGCAGACAAAGGCCAAAGCTTGACGAGTATAGTGACTTTCTTTTTACCGTAAGCAGAAACATGTATGTTAATGAGCAACTGGAGATAGAAAATGAACAGGTTTCATTTATTTTACTGCCCCACATACTGATCAGCTTTCAGGAGAGCTATGCTTTAACTTTTGAACCGGTCATTCATCGTCTTGAAGGAGGGAAGGGCAATATTCGAACTGGGGGAACTTCCTATTTATTGTATGCATTACTTGATGTAATTGTTGATAATTATTTCACACTCATTTATAAATTAGGCGATGAACTGGAAACCATTGAGCAGCTATTATACCGCAAAGCTGATAAAGCTCTCATGTTTCAAACTCAAAATATAAAAAGGGAAATGATCATGATTCGCAGAGCTGCATGGCCTGAGCGTGATAAAATAAATGATATGATCAGAAGCGATTCCGGGCTGATCACTAAAACAAGCAAAACCTTCCTGAAAGATACTTATGATCATTGCATGCAGATTATAGATCTTGTCGAAAGCTATAAAGATTTGACTACCAGTCTTGTAGACATGAATTTATCACTTATAAGTCACAGAATGAATGAGATTATGAAGGTTTTGACCATCATATCATCCATATTCATACCGCTTACTTTCATTGCCGGGATTTATGGGATGAATTTTGCGAAGCAAGATCCAGAAACGGGCAAATGGTTGCATTATAACATGCCTGAGCTTTACATGGAGCATGGGTATGCATATACTATGATAGGGATGTTGCTGATCGCCATCATTCAAATGATTTATTTCTGGCGCAAAGGCTGGCTCAATAAAAGCTGATTATATTAATGCTTTATTTAATTATGGCTCCGATGCAATATTCTCCTATCCAAATAAGACAAAATCGGGTCATTTCTCATCTCTATTACCTACTTTTATAGTATGCAGTCTTTCGAATTAGATAAAACAGATCTTGTAAAGATTAAGCGGGCACTTGAAGAAGATGACCTGGTCCTGAAAGAACTCATATCTGAATACCATACTTCAGAAATAGCCATACTCTTTGAAAGTTTATCCCAGGAAGCGAGGGAACGCATAATCAGCATTTTACCTGCAGAACTTGCATCGGAGGTTATTTCGGAGATGGATGCAGAATTTCATCCGGAAAAACTACTTGAAAACCTGCATCCTGACAGGCGTTCAGAAATTGTTGAGGAGCTTGATTATGATGATGCTACTGATATTATTAGTCAGTTGCCGGAAGATCAGCAGCAGGAAATCCTTCTGGGGCTTGATGAGGAGGATGCATCCAATATTCGAACCTTATTAAAATACGAAGAAGATACTGCCGGGGGGCTGATGAATACCCAGGTTATCAAAATCAATGAAGATCTGCAAAAAAAGGAAGCCCTTGAAGAAATTATCCGCCAGTCGGAAGAGATGGAAGAATTTTACACCATCAATGTAATTGATAAACACAATATATTAAAGGGAATTGTTTCATTAAAAGATATTATAAAGGCCCGAAATAACGTCAATATTAGTCAGTTGATCATTTCTGATTTTGTTTATGTTAAGGCCGATACAGATCAGGAAGAGGTAGCCAAACTAATTTCACAATACAACCTTACCAGCATTCCAGTTGTGGATGATCAGATGCATCTGCTTGGACGAATCACATTTGATGATGTGATTGATGTTATGGAGGAGGAAAATACTGAAGATATCCTGAAAATATCGGGGGTATCTGAAGATGAAGAACTTGCGGGTAACTGGAAAGAAGCCGTAAAAAGTCGCTTACCATGGCTTGTATTGAACCTTGGCACTGCCTTTCTTGCAGCTTCGATTATTCGCTATTACGATAGTACTATAGCAGGTTTAGGTTTACTGGCAGGTTATATGGTTATAATTGCAGGAATGGGTGGAAATGCAGCTACACAGGCGCTCGCTGTTACGGTCAGGCGTATTTCTCTTAACGATCTAACTGATAACCAGGCTTACAGAACAGTTTTGAAGGAATTTACAGTAGGATTGATCAATGGAGCGGTTATAGGCATTATTGTATTTATTTTTGCATTGCTTTACGACCAGAATGCTATGCTGGGTCTTGTTATTTTTATTGCAATGACCGGCAACCTCATTATTGCAGGAATTTCGGGTTCGGCCATTCCTCTGATTCTTAAAAGAATAGGAATTGATCCTGCAGTAGCCTCCTCCATAATAATTACCACTTTTACAGATGTTTTCGGCTTCCTGCTTCTCCTGGGTTTAGCCAGTAATTTGATTCTCTGATTCATTTAATTTCCATTTTCAGGCTGATTATTTTATTATAAATTTGTTTTGCCATAATAAACTGGCAATTAATATGACCGAGATTAGAAATAACTGGACAAAAGAAGAAATTGCAGAAATATATAATAGCCCCTTACTCGATTTAATATATCGTGCAGCCACAGTTCATAGAGAAAACAAAGATTATTCAGAGGTTCAGATCAGTAGTCTTTTATCTATCAAAACAGGGGGTTGCCCGGAGGACTGTGCATATTGTCCACAGGCTGCAAGATATCAGACTGATCTTGAAGTTCAGGCCCTTATGTCTGTTGAACAGGTAACAGAAGCAGCCAAAAAAGCTAAAGATGCAGGAGCATCCCGTTTATGTATGGGTGCAGCATGGAGAGAGGTAAGGGATAACCGGGATTTTGATCGCGTTATCGAGATGGTCAGTTCAGTAAACGCACTTGACATGGAAGTTTGCTGTACACTTGGAATGCTTTCTGAAACGCAGGCACAACGTTTGGCTGATGCAGGTCTGTATGCCTATAACCATAATTTAGATACTTCTGAGGACGATTATAAGCGTATTATCACCACCAGAACATACGATGATCGTTTAAAAACCATCGATAATGCCCGTAAAGCTAAGCTCACTGTATGCAGTGGAGGAATAATTGGTTTGGGTGAAACTGTCAGCGACCGTATTGCAATGCTCAGAACATTATCAAATATGTCGAAACATCCAGAATCAGTACCTGTTAATGCTCTTGTGCCAGTTAAAGGAACACCACTAGCTGATCAGCCCAGAGTTTCAATTTGGGAAATGGTTCGTATGATCGCTACTGCACGTATTATTATGCCTAAAACGGTGGTCCGTCTATCTGCAGGCAGGACAGAAATGAGCTTAACTGATCAGGCTTTATGTTTTATGGCAGGAGCAAATTCAATATTTGCCGGTGATAAATTACTGACAACACCAAATCCGGCATTTAATGAAGACATGGAAATGTTTGAATTATTAGGCCTAAGGCCACGTGAAGCCTTCAAAAATGGTCGAAAAGAAAAACAAACTGAACAGCTATTTCAAGAGGATTGATTTCTTATAGCCTCTGTTGAAATTTGATTCTGAATTAGCTTTTGAAGATCAAGGATTAATTTATTAACCAGTTCAAGTTGTTCTGACAATAAATCTGATTCATTTGAGCTTTTACTATAAGGTTTTAGGTCAGCAATACTAATCTCAATTTCTTCCAGTTCAACAACTTTCATGCTTTTAATTACTTCAGATAAAGTATATAAAGACCTTCTAATCAATTTAATATGAAGATCATTTACAATCAGAGGGTTAATCTGCTGAAGGTTGGTTATGAGTGTTGCTGTATAAGATGAAAGCATGTGGTTCAATACCACAAATTTATGAAGCTCCTTACTGTTTTGTTGCTTACTTTTAGGTTCTGAGAGCATTCTCTGAAATGCACTACCCAAATTTGCTGAGCTTACATAGACATTCTTACGGGCTAATTTATAGGCAGTGATATCAATGGAAGCACCTGAAAGAAAAATGGCAACTTTTTGCAGGTAATTATAATTGGCAATCAAAACTTCCTGCATTAAGTCTTTAAATTGGTATGACTCCCAGTTAGGAAGCACCAGATAGCTGGCAGACAATGCAATAAATGATCCAATAAATGTATCAATAATTCTTTCCTGAGCTATATTGAGATTATTTTCACCCAGAAAACTGAATAAAATGAGAATATAAGGTGTCATGAAAAGAACACTTACAATATAATTTAGTCTTTGAAAACTATAGGCCGCAACCATGAAAAGGAGCAGAAGTATGAATAGGGCAGTTTGATCCTTTATAAAGATTAAAATAAGTGCTCCAACTAAGCCTCCAATAATAGTGCCTATCAGCCTTTCGATGTTTCTTTGCTTTGTCAGACTGTAT
>CAYJAM010000172.1:0-5719 GCA_964367725.1 uncultured Sphingobacterium sp.
TTGCTCCGAACCAGTTGTATACAGATGGAATAACTACCCTGCTGATGCCATCTGTACGCAGCCTCGGCCCGATAACCATGGAACAAATGGCAGGAGCCATCCCTTCGCCGCTCCCTTTTAAAGAGAGTTTAATGATTGTCTGGCCCCAGGTAAGTGGTTTGCTGGCATCAACAATTGCAAGCTTTGCACTGGCTTATTACCTGTTTATGAGGAGGGAGATACGGGGTTAATTAAAGGATGGGGTGTACAGCAGCTGATTGATGTTGTGTTAATGGATCAATTTTGCAAATCGCTGGAAACTGTAGGGTCAGTTGAGAAGTGCCAATTATCGGGCTGAAGCCCCATGGAATTTTCCTCATAGCTTGCTAAATGTTGGGCTGAAGCCCGAAAACGACCAAAATCTTAGCTCCAGCTAAAGCTGGAGCCTATTGACCGACCGTATTATTGTGATGTCTTCAACTGAACAATAGTGGTTTTTGTTGTACAGGAAAATCAATTTTGGTAATTGTATGAAACTGTATGGACTGAGATTGGGGAGGTGGCGGGTCAAGCCCGCCATGACAGTCGATCGTTTGTATAAAGGAGATTCCGGCTCAAGGCCGGAATCTGACAACTCTGCTGAATTGATTTAGTAAACCATTTTTTCTGTTAGCATTTATTGCAATCCGATTCCGGCCTCCGAGCCGGAATCTCCTGTTTTCTTAAAATTGATATGTCGTCGTGGCGTAGGCCACGACCTCCTATTTAAAATACCAGATGTCATGATGCTGTATTAAAACATCAATTTTGTCAAACGCAGCTTGCAGCATTTTGTCTGAACTGTGATTTTATTTGATTAGTATGATTGATTCATAATAATCAAATAAATCATGCTAATCATAGGTCAGACTACAGCATAGGCGGGATAACTAAAAGGAAAATTTCTTGCATTTATACAGTTTTAATGATTTAGCAAGCATTAAGAATTGCCCTTTTCATTATATTGAAAAATATTTTCTTTTTTGGGTTACCTTTTTAGAAAATTTGTATTAAGTCATGTAATTAAACTCAAATTAAAAACCAAACAATGAAAAACTTATTCAAATTCGGCTTTTTAGCATTAGCTATATCTCTTTCAGTTGCTGCTTGTAATTCAAACAAAACTGAAGAAGCAGCTACAGACACAATTGATTCTACTGCAGAAGTAATGACTGATTCTTTAGAAGCTCAAATCGATACTGTTGATTCAGCTGCATCTGCTGCTGTTGATTCAGTTAAAAAGTAATTAACCCAAAAATTACAATAAGAACCTTCTCATTAATTTGAGAGGGTTTTTTTGTTTATGGCAGTCCCATAATACTTCCCTGTCCGAAGTTAAAGCACGATATTTCTTCAGACAATTAACTGCTATTCTCTTATTTACCGGACAGGACTGAACAATAAATATGAAGAGTCCTATCTACATCTGATTATTGAGTTCATCAATTCTATTGTTTTCACATTGTATTCTTAAATAAATCGAAAAATTTTAACTAAATTTTTGCGAATCTTTAATTTAAAAATAATATCAATGTTAACAGCTGATCAAATTAAAGTTGCTCACAGCAAAGTAAAATCGGGTGCTGATTTCCCCTCCTTTATACAAGAAATAAAAGCACTGGGTGTCACCCGGTATGAAACCTATGTAAGCGATGGACATACTGACTATCATGGTTCGATGTTCTTTATCACAAATGTTCCTTCAAAATACAACAATTTGCTTATTGCAGACCTGGCCGATAATGAGCAATTTAAGGCTGGTCTAAAGGCCCACCAACAGGGTAAAACTGATTTTCCAAGTTTTATCAGATTGTGTGCAGCAAGGGGTATCGAAAAATGGGAAGTTCGAATGGACACAATGACCTGCACTTATTATGATAAAGCAGGAAATGAGGTTTTGGTGGAGGTTATTCCTCATTAATTGAGGACTAAATCATAAGGTATTTATTTTATTGGTTGAGGTGGCGGGTCAAGCCCGCCATGACAGCGATTAGGTGTATAAAGGAGATTCCGGCTCAAGGCCGGAATATGCTTATTCTTAAAATTGATTTGCCATTGCGAGCCTGCCTGCGGTAGGCAGGCGCAGTGCGGCAATCCCCAAACTAAAAGTACTAAACGTCATTAGATTGCTTCGTCGTGCCTCCTCGCAATGACAGGTGTGTTGCCATTGCGAGTGCAGTACGGCAATCCCCAAACGATGAGTACTAAACGCCATTAGATTGCTTCGTCGTGCCTCCTCGCAATGACAGGCGGGCCTCCCTGAAGTCCGGTCAGGCGGCCTGCCCGTCCGGTTAGGCGGGCTTGCAATGACAGGCGTATTGTCATTGCGAGCGTAGCGAAGCAATCCCCTTGCTATTATTTTACTCAGCTTATCCATTGAATTTCAAAACAGCCCTAAAAGATGGCAATAATTATAAATACGATATAGAACCATTATATTAGGGATAAGAAAAATTCAAGCAAGCCAAATTAACTGCAGCACAAAAATTCACAATAGCATGATTGCTTACCTATGAAAAAAAGCTTTCTTCCCTGGTTAATTTTAGCCTTGCTGTTTATTGCTACAGGTTTAAGTTTCCTGGATCGCCAGGTATTATCGGTGACCATTATAAAAATTCAGTCAGAGTTTAAGTTTTCAGATGTTGAATATGGTTTCGTAAATACGGCTTTTTTAATAAGCTATGCCCTGATGTTTACTGTTGGAGGCAGGTTAATGGATACCTGGGGCAGTAAAGTGGGATTGGCATTGGCGGTTGGTATTTGGTCGGTGGCCTGCGGACTTCATGGGGTGATGAACAGTTTTTATCAATTAGTAGCGTTCAGATTTTTATTGGGGCTTGGAGAGGGGGCTTGTTTCCCCGGAGCAGCAAAAACGGTATATGAATGGTTCGATGAAAAGAAAAGGGGATTAGCAAATGGTATTGCAATAGGTGGAGCCGCTATTGGCGCTGTAATTGCTCCACCATTAATCATTTTGATTTCAAGTCATTTAGGATGGAGATGGAGCTTTATCATCCCGGCATTAATCGGAATTATATGGCTTGCATTTTGGCTATATATTCCATGGGGTGAAAATAGTCATGCGAATAAAAACCAGGGCGCTAATAAACAATCCGCAATTCCATTTCTTACCATTCTGAAGAACAGGGCAGCCTGTACCTTTATACTGATCAGGTTTCTGCTTGACCCCGTGATTTATTTTATTATGTTTTGGGTTCCAAAATATCTGAACACAGAGCGACATGCTTCTTTTGAACAGATAGGTAACCTGTTCTGGATTCCATTTCTTGCCTTAGGGATCTCCAATATTATCGGTGGCTGGTTATCGGATAAACTGGTTAAAAACAATTTTTCAATTAATCGTGCGCGAAAAACAGTCATGGGTATTGCAGCTTTACTTACTGTAGTAGCTCCCTTTATCGCCACTGTTTCAACAGTAGAAATGGCGATTGCCTTGATGTCTGTAATCATGTTTGCTCATGGCTTTTGGATCACGAATTATATTACTTCCATTTCAGATATTTTTGGCAAAAATGGTACTTCAACCGTTGTTGGACTTTCAGGTACTGCCGGTGCAATCTCAGGCTTAATTATCAACCCATTGATTGGATTGATTGTACAAAATTATTCCTATACTCCAATTTGGATCGCATCCGGTATTTTATACCCATTGGCTTTTATTCTTCTTGTTGTTTTTATCCGGAAGATTCAGCCATTTAAATTGAGTCAGAAACAGATACTTAATTAGTCAAAATATTATTAGATCATCATTAATAAAATGGATAAGAATTTAAAAAATGAGTCGGGAGCAAGTCCGCAAGCACGTATTGTGCGGAGAAAACAAACAGTAGCAAAAATTGGTGTTTTTGGTGTAGGTTATTATAAATACTGGAATCAATTCGAAGGCTTACTGGATGCCCTGAAAGCCAAGCAGGATGTTTTCCTCAAAAAATTGGAAAAGCATGAGGTGGAGGTAATAGATTTTGGGATTGTAGATAATGTAAAGAGCGCCTATGATCTGGTGCCGGTATTAAAGGCAGCGAACCTGGATCTGATCTTTTGCGATATGCTTACTTATGCTACGTCCAGTACTTTTGGAACGATTATCAGAAGTATTGATGTGCCGATTGTGATGGTGGCCTTACAACCGGATAAAGCAATGGACTATGCTAAAGCCAGTACTCACATGCAATTGTATAACGATGATATCTGCTCTTTACCTGAATTTGCGGGTGTCGCAGTCAGGATGGGTAAAAAGGTTCCTGAAATGATTATCGGAACCTTGCATGATGATCCCCAGTCGGATTTGGAAATAGAAGAATATTGCCGGATTGCTAAAGTTTTACATGATGTTAAAACAGTAAGAATAGGGCATATTGGGCACCCGATAGAGGCCATGCTGGATATGCACACTGATTCTACCATGATAACCGCTCATTTTGGTGCACATGTTATTCAATGTGAGGCACATGAAATAGTTTCGCAATATAATACAGTAAGCGATGTGGAACTGAAGGCCGCAAAAGAACGAATCCTTGATTTTTTCGATACACCGGATCCAGTTTCAGACCCGATATCAGAAAAGCTTAAAGAGGAAGATTTAGTTACTGCTGCCAAAGTCACAGTGGCTCTTGAAAAATTTGTGGACGAAAAGCAATTGGATGGCTTAGCTTATTATTATGAAGCTGAGGATAACAGTACTACCCGGCTGGTCATGTCAAACCTGACTGTAGGGAATTCCCTCTTAACCGGTTCTGGCTTTCCAATGTGTGGGGAATCAGATTTAAAAACATGTCTTGCGATGATGATTATGGATCGCCTGGATATTGGGGGAAGTTTTGCCGAGTTTCATCCGGTAGATTTTATTGACGATTTTGTATTGGTTGGTCATGATGGTCCTCATAATGTTGCCATTGCTGAAGGCAGACCTGTTTTACGCAGTCTGAAAAAGTATCATGGCAAACCTGGCTTTGGGGCCGGTGTGGAATTCAAGATAAAAGAAGGACCAATTACTATTTTAAGTATTAATTCTACGTTTGAGGGGAAATTTAAGTTTGTTGTAGCCGAAGGAGAATCTGTTAAAGGTCCGATACCTGCAACCGGCAATACGAATACCCGTGGCTATTTTAAGGAGAATGTGAGGGTTTTTATTCGCCGCTGGACTATGGAAGGGCCTACACACCATTTTGCACTAGGCATTGGTCATCATGCAAGCACAATTCAGAAAATTGCGAATTATCTGAATATTGAATGTGTGATTATTGACTAGTGTTACCTCAGTCATCAATTGACGGACAAAGTTTCAAAAATTTTATTCTCTCATCAGAATGGGTAAATAGCAATTTTTTTTAGCCTCCTTAGTATTCTGATGTGTGAATCAAAGTATTAATGACATGAAATCAAGACGGTCGCTCAATAGGCTCCAGCTTTAGCTGGGGTTAATGAGTTTGTAGGTTTTCGGGCCAGTCCGTACGGAGTTCATCCGGGCGGGCTTCAGCCCAATATTCTGCAACATAATAGGAACTAATAGATTGGGCTTTAGCCCAATTTCTAGAAATTTTGGCGCTGAAGCACCAGTAATTGCTCCTTTTTGGTCGCTTAGGTTTTGGGCTGAAGCCCAGTCTGAAATCCGGATCTTTACCCGGAGCTAAAGCCCCGGGCTATTCAGCGATACGTCAAAGTATTTATGACATGTCACTAG
>CAYJAM010000173.1:0-5694 GCA_964367725.1 uncultured Sphingobacterium sp.
AACAATTTTTGCTGCTCTATTTGTCGTCTTTATGTTTGTCCAGCAAGTCTTGCCCGGCTTTATCATCAGGGAAATATTTTAGATACAATCTAGTGAGATCGATGTTTTCTTTGTAGTTGCCGAGATTTTTGTTATGTACTTTTGCTCTATTAATTGTACCTTTGAGATTATCTTCAGCTACTTTTAGGCGACCGTCCTGGGCCAGGCGTTCTACTGGATTGACGGTCTTGCCTGGTGCTCTGGCATTGGCGTAATCTTTGCGCACGCGCTCTAGCTCGCTGCTAGCAAGCGAGACAGCTTTTTGATGTTCTTTGCCGGCCTCTTCAAAGCGCATATCACTATCGAGATAGTCCGCTAAAAAGCGGCGTAGCTGCGAGTGGCTGGGATTTAAGTCAACAGCTTTTTGGGCTGCCAGTATTGCCTGCTTAAATTGCCCAGTCTCAAAATAGGCATTGGCTAGTCGTGAGTAAGCCTTATCCATGGGTTTTATGGCTATTGAATGGTTAAACAAAGGAATCGCTTTTTCGAAGCGTTTGTCGACATGATAAAAACGCCCGGCCTGATACCAGTCTTCGGCACTCTTTTGATCGCGCACATGGTAGTCACTGAGCATATTATTGTTATCGGCAATATTGTAGATAATGGCGCCGACCCCGATAAGCAAAAGCACAATTACACCACTAAAAACAAGATCATGTCTGGCTCTGTGACTGAGCTTTTTGAGTTTGGTCGGTAGCGATACTTTGAGCAAGGCGTTGCTTGCCAGAGCCTGTTTTACTTGTGTCATTGAGGACAGGCGATCTTCTGCCTTTTTTTGCAGGCAACTCTCAATCAGTCCTCTCAGATTTTGTGGCATGCTGGTGTTGCCAAAATCAGGTGCATAGTCGCCTATGTGGCGCAATATTGTTTGCACTGGTGTTTCGCAGCGATAGGGCGGCTTGCCTGTAAGCATTTCAAAAAGTACACAGCCGAGGCTGTAAATGTCAGTGCGACCGTCTGTCTGCTTGCCTAAGCACTGCTCTGGGCTCATGTAATCAGGACTACCCAGGATATCTTGTGTGCCAGTCAGGTTGGCTCGAGTGCCTCCTTCTTCTTGCAGGATTTTGGCAATACCAAAGTCCATGATTTTGACTTTGTATTTGTTTTGCTCTAGATCCGCTATAGACACTGGTACTGTATCTAGTGCTGCCTTCTGTGTTTCAACTGATTGCACGATAATGTTTGACGGTTTGAGATCGCGGTGGATAACTTTGCGGTCGTGGGCATGGGCTAGCGCGTCGGCTAGTTGAATGGCGATATCTCTGGCGTCAGTGGGCGGCAGTGAGCCGTTTATCTGAATTAGTTCGGCCAGAGTCTGTCCCTCTAGATATTCCATAATCAAGTAAGGTAGGTCTCTTTCCTGGTCGACGCCAAAATCCAGTACTGCTGCTATTGCCGGATGATCGAGAGCTCCCAGTGCCTGAGCTTCAGTTTGAAATCTCTGCACAGCAATTGGGTCCTGAGCAATCGCTTCTGCCAGATATTTGATGGCAACAAACTTACGCATGGCTAGATGTTCGGCTTTAAATACGACACTCATGCCACCAGTGCCGATTTGCTCCACTATGCGATAAAAGCCATTAACTGTATCGCCGATTTTAGGCAGGAGAGATAAATCTACTGCCACTATTTCGGCTTTGTCAGTGTTGACCAGTGACTTCTCAACGTTTACTCTTTCTTCCAGTTCAGTTTTGTCGCCCGGTGATTTCATTTCGCGGCTTTCCGATAACTTTCTACAACAGCACTGGCAGCCTTATTGGCTTCTGCTAGATGTTTACTTTCTAGATAGGCTAAAAGCCCTTCACTGTTTTTGAGCGCTTCTTCTTTATTGCTAGCAAAGGCTCTTGTTAGATAGTCTGTGCCTATGTCGTTATTGCCTGCGGCATATTCTAACTTTGCTAAGTTTGACAGGGCGTAATAGTCCGTACTATCTATTTTGAGTATATCCAAAAGGCAGGTACGGGCTTTTTCTGGCTGATCTAGGCTAAAGTAGTTAGCACCACTAATTTGGGCAAATTCTTTTGCTCGGTTTGCTGGTAATACTTGTTTTATTTGTTCAATTGTTTTTTGCGCTTTGTCATATTCATTTGATTGCATATAGAGCTTTGCTAACTGAAAGGCCCCCTCGATATGCAGCGGTTGTAAGCGGTTGCTCTCTATCAGAGCCTGGCGATATTTATCGAGCTTGCCGTTTTCTTTATAAGTGAGTGCGCGTTCGTACCATTTGAGATAATTGCTGCGGTTTGCCACTGGCATCTCTGGCTCGATAAAGGCGTTTATCGTAAAAAATGTGGCACTCGATACAGTGGCCAGTATGGCAAAGGCGAGTAGTTTGTAGCTATTATCCTTTTTGAATTTTTGACGATAGTAGCTTAGGCGCTTGCCAAAGCTGGCTTTGACATGTTTCTTTTTATGGACAGCATTGCCAAAGTCTTCCATTGCGGCAAAGCGTTTTAATGGGTCAACCTCAAGCGCTTTGAGGATAATGTTTTGCATCTTTTGAGAGACTTGCTTGCCTTCAAATGTGGGAGCTGCTCCCTGGATATGGGCAATTAAGGTCTCTACTGCTGACTCGCGAGTATAAGGGGACTTGCCTACCAGGCACTCGTAGAGGACACAGCCCAGAGAGTAAATGTCAGTTGCTTCACTAACTGATTTACCCAGGCTTTGTTCTGGACTCATATATTCGGGGCTGCCAAAAATTTCGCCTGTCTTTGTCAGAGTCAGCTGTCCGTCTTCTTTTTCTCTCAGTCTGGCGATACCAAAATCAACGATGTGCAGACTCGATATGGAGCCATCACTGGCCATCTTTACCAGGATATTGGATGGTTTGACGTCACGGTGGATAACACCATTATTGTGAGCATGTTGCAGTGCTTCGGCAATCATTGCCACCAGTTTAGATGCCTCACTCTCGCTCATTGTGTGGCATCTCTTTAGTATTTGCGAGAGCGGCTCACCATCGACTTTTTGCATGACCAGGTACGGATATTCGGTTTTAGCGTCGAGACCAAAGTCAAAGACTTTTACTATTGATGGATAGTTTAGTTTACTGACTGTTAGGGCTTCTTGCTGGAAGCGCTGCAAATATTTGGCTTCGGCACCTTTACCCGGCAAAAGTACTTTTATTGCCACATCGCGATCGATTTCAATGTCATGAGCAGCAAGTACAAGACCCATGCCACCTACACCAAGGACAGCATCGATGCGAAATCTGTTGGCAAATATTTCGCCCAGATTGATACCTCTGGGTAGTCTTGTGGAGCGCTTTTCGCCTATAACTGCTGCTGTATCGGCAGTAGCGGCAAAACTCTCCTTTGTGGTCGCCACAATGGTTTTGTCTACGACGATTTGTTCTTCTTGCTTTTTTATCAGATCTTCTTTTGGGTTCAAGGCAGTACCCTGGGTATGGCTATCAGGCCCATACCCCTGTGGCGCTGCGCCTAAACAGGCGCCAGTACCCGAATGTCTATTTTTTGCCGGTACCCAGTTGCTTGCCCAGGTCGTCTACGATGTCATTGATCAAGCCATCGCCCAAAGTTATCTGGCTTTCGTTTTGAGTTGCCTTAAAGCCCTGCGGTATATCAAAAAAGTTGGCATCCACAAGCACTTTATCGATGCCTTTAGTATCCAGTTTTGTTGACTTATAGCCATTGCCTAGCTCTAGTTCGATGCGCACCATGTGATGGTCCGATAGATTTTTGCCCCAGGTCACTGCAAAAAAGTCTGACATCTTGGCTGGTACCACTAGTTCTTGTCCGACATAGATAGTCGATTTAGCGATACTGCCAGCATCTACCGGTTTGGTGGAGGCAAATACATAACTCTGGCAAGGATGACCAAGTATTTTGATTGTTTTGCCTGGTTTAACTGTCCAGTTTTCGGGATAAAGAGAGTCTCTAAAAAGCTTGGCGCGAGTGTTCATACTGGTTTTCCACTGGGCCATGGATTTTGTGCAAATTAGCTTTTGGTCGCTGCTGTAATAGGTGACATCCCATTTTGGTGCTGACGAGACCATCGAATAATGACCCTGGGTGTAAGTTGCCATATATCCGTTTTGACCGATATAAATAACTCTTTTGCCGATCATTTGATCCGGCTGATTTAGTCGCCAGGCGTAGATTTTGCCCGGAGGCGGAGCTGGAGTGGAGAGTGGATTGGTTGTTTTTGGGCTGACTTTTGTTTGTCCTGTCACTTTGTTATTGTCGGCCAGGGCTGTACCACAGTTGCCTGTGAGGATGCTGCTCAGTATCAGGGCAAGCGCATATATCCAGAGGGTTGGGCAAATCCTGGTCATCTAACAGCACCTGAGAGGTTTATCAAAACTGCTCAGTTTGTCGGAGCAGTCATTGATTAGATTGTCCACTGAGCCAGCTGTGCACTGAGCGTCATGGCCATGTTGAGCGGCTGTGCTGGTAACTGCCAAATTGCCACTGGTGTCAGTGGCAGTTTGACTCGGTCCTTTTTTGCACCAGCTGCGGATAGACTCCACCAGGATTATCAAAACAAGCACGATAAAGAGCCCACCGAGAGCGGCGTCTAGATAGTTGTTAAAGATTTGCACCTGGGTCTCAGCGATTTTGTCAGTGGTTATTTGACCGCTCTTTAGTTTGTCTTGCAGCATAGCGGCACTGGCTAAAAATCCCAGTTTGGCATTGCTGCTAAAAATCTTGAGATAGCCTGCTGTAAGTGTGACACAAAGGAGCCAGGCCAGCGGAGTGAGCGTAACCCAGGCATAGCGCCTTTTGCCCATGGAGATGATACAGCTTGTGGCGACACAAAGAGCGACCACTGCCAATAGTTGATTGCTAATGCCAAAGAGCGGCCATAGACTGTTGATACCACCAAGGGGATCGATAACGCCTTGATACAAAAAATAGCCCCAGCCCGCCACCACCATAAGAGATGACAGCACTACAGCTGGATACCAATCAGTGCGCCCCAGCGGCTTTACCACTAGACCAAGGAAGTCCTGCAATAAAAACCTCCCGACCCTTGTCCCTGCATCTAGACAGGTGAGGATAAAGAGAGCCTCAAACATGATGGCAAAGTGATACCAGAATGAGATTGTCGTAGTGGCTAGATTGCCAATCGGTATTGCTGAGAGTACTTTGCTAAAGATATGAGACATGCCAACAGCCAGAGTTGGTCCTCCACCAGCTCGTCCCCAGAGTGTTTCTTCGCCCACATCCTGGGCTAGTTTTGTCATTTCGGCATCGGTTACTGGATAGCCCCATGAGCTGATTTTGGCAGCAGCCTGGACATGATCGGCTCCGACTACGCCTTTGGCGCTATTGATGGCAAAGTAAGTGCCGGGAGCAAGTACGCATGCCGAGATAATCGCCATAATTGCTACTGCTGCTTCGCAGAGCATACTGCCGTAGCCAATCGGTCTGGCATGGCTTTCGCGCCAGATCATCTTGGGTGTTGTGCCTGATGACACCAGTGAGTGAAAGCCGGAGATAGCGCCACAAGCGATAGTGATAAAACAAAAGGGAAAAATATTGCCAGTAAATAGAGGACCTGTGCCGTCTACAAATATAGTCAGTGGTGGCATCTCTAAGTCTGGTCTGAGAAGGACAATGCCAATTGCGAGAAGGCCAATCACACCTATTTTTAAAAAGGCAGAGAGATAATCACGAGGTGCTAGCAAAA
>CAYJAM010000174.1:0-5684 GCA_964367725.1 uncultured Sphingobacterium sp.
GGTCTTCCAACGAGATCAGACGCTCCTATCAGAAGGATTACTAGCGACATGAGAGGAAGAAAAAGGGCTTGAATCCTATTTAGTTTGAACCTGTGAGGTATAAAATGTAAAGCAGCTATAATTCCCGAAATCAGAACAATAAAAATGCTGATTGATAATATATTTACACCTCCGGATGCTCCAAGTGTCTGCTTGATATCCTCTAGTGAATAACTGTATAGATCAGCGCCCAAAAGCACGAGTGATGTATTAAAATATAACAAAAGACCTAACTGAACGAGAGAAAGTAACAAAATCACTATCTGAAAGACCAATCTGGCAAGCCTTGCAGAAATGAAATAAATCATTGTGAAAATGATGAAGAAGATGAAAAGCAATTTCAACCAGTACAAAAAATTTAATATTGCACTCCATTTCAGAATTTCGAAGAAACCCGATTTCAGACCATGAGAAATATTATTGAAAATATTTTCAAATACACTGAGCAGTAAGATAATAATTAGCCAAAGAATGGCAATGCCTGCAAAAGCCTGACAGGAATTATAAAATTTACTCAGAATTCGATTCTCTGTTTTATGATTTTCTTCCATTATCAAATTTTTTTGGCACCCGACAATCCTGTCCTTGTCATTTCACCCCAGGAGGATCTTTTCTTTAAAAAATCAACATTGCCCATAATAGCCGACCAGACTCCAAAAGGGTGTAAAATTATAGGCTCTAAAATAGCGGTTAGTAATAATCGGAGCATATCCCCAGGCTCTTTGTATTGGTTATAGGTCCTAACTTCCATCAGAATTGCAAAAACTGAGTACAATACCCCGAAGGAATAAATCATAAATAAAAGAGATAAGAAATTTACAAAATTCACCAGACCAAATATGAATGCCAGAATAAAATAAATTATTCCCAGGAACTCAATGATCGGCGCCAGGAACTCAAAAAAGAACCAGTATGGATAACTTAACATCCCCATTAAATGATACTTAGGATTAAAGAACATCACTTTATGAATCTTCAGAGTTTCTATCGTACCACGGGTCCATCGGTTTCTTTGCCTTCCCAAAATTTTAAAATCTGAAGGTGCTTCTGTCCAGCAAAGCGGATCTGGTATGAATCTAACTCTATAAGGTAGTTTCATCTCTTCCATATATCTACGCATTCGCACAACCAGTTCCATATCCTCCCCAACTGTTTTATGATTATAACCGCCACATTTTATCGCAATCTCTTTATCAAACGCACCAAATGCTCCCGAAATCAGCATCAATCCGCCTAAACGGGTCCAAGCCATTCTACCTAGAAGAAATGCACGGATATATTCTAAAGTCTGCATACGTGGCAATAATTGATGAGGCAGATGTACTTTTATCAA
This sequence comes from uncultured Sphingobacterium sp., assembly GCA_964367725.1. Taxonomy (GTDB): domain Bacteria; phylum Bacteroidota; class Bacteroidia; order Sphingobacteriales; family Sphingobacteriaceae; genus Daejeonella. The sequence continues at coordinate 1,373 of CAYJAM010000174.1, forward strand.
GCGTCCATCGGCAATTTCACAACCATTGGCAATTCTAACTACTCCACCCGTTGCGATCACCCTATGGCTGGCAGATTCAAGAAAAGGTTTCACAAGCTTTAAGATTGCATCCTGTTCAAGAATACAATCTACATCAATGCAGACTATATAATCGTTTTTCGAAACATTTATTCCAACATTGAGCGCGTCCGCTTTTCCCCCATTATCCTTGTCAACTACTATGAGCTTACTATATATAGCATTCCTGCTCTTGTATACTCCACGAATGGGCTTAGTATAAAGCCTCTCATCAACAAAATGTGCTGATTTATAAAGTTCATAGGCCGAAATAAGCTTTTGTAAAGTATCGTCCTTACTGCCATCATTAATGATGATTACCTCCAGATTACTGTAATAAATTGAAAGCAGCGAACGGACATTTTCAATAATATTTGCACCTTCATTAAATGCAGGGGCAAGAATACTGATATGGGGTGCATCGGCAGAGTTAGCCAGCAAACGATAATTAGTAAAACTATTCTTATTCAGATATTTTCTCAGCTCACCTATCGAATAAAGTCCGATAAAAATGTACCCACTAATCAGAAATAAAGAAAAAGAAAGCAGAAAAGTTGAAAAAACAGTAAGAATTATATCTATCCAGTTCATTTCGCCTCCTCCAGTATATGTTCTATAATTTGTGCCAGAGGATATTCCTTTGCACCAGAATGGGATTGAATAGCTTCAATACCCGATTGCCCCAATGATGCTAGTGCCTTTGCAGAAGCAATCTTTATTGCATTGACGTCTTCAGAAAGAAGATTAAGTAAAAACGGAATTTCAGCATCTGTACTAACTGACTCAAGCGTATTCAAAATAGCAAGCTGATTATTTGCATTCTCAGAGTAATAAATATCAATCAATATCGCTGCTGAATGCTCACTTGGCAATTCCTTTAAAACTTTTATTGCTTGTTGTCTGACCTTAGGATTTTTATGCCTTAGACAGACAACAACCTGATCATAGAGTTCAAAACGGTGGTAATTTTTCACCAGCTTCAATCCAAATAATACAATTGAATCATTTTTGGATTCAAGCCAAACTTCAATTCCGGTAAAATTCTCTGTATGTAAGCTGGCTAATTGATCTAATAATTTAATCTGCTGCCATTCAGTAATTGGATAGCTTGCATGATCAAGAAAACGAAGTCCTTCAAAACCATAAAATTTCAAAATCGCATTTTGAGCTTCAACACGAATCAAACCTCGTTCATGATCAACAAATTCAAAAAGTCTGTGCTTGTATTCATCTAATTCCATTATCCCTATCTGCTGGATGGCTGATGCAATTTTATACCAGGAAGAACTATTCAGCATTTTCAAAATCTGCTTGTCAAATTTAAACTGCCTGAACAACCTGCTTAGATTCTCGGAGGCGGCACCAGACATATTCAGTTTAACTGCAATTAATTTTTGAATTAGAATTTTCCTGAAGTTCTTGTTGGGCAGGTGCTGAGTCAGCCCTTTAGGTATCCTGATATCTGTTCTGGAAATTATGTCTAACAATTCACCGGTCTGATCAATTGCAGGATTATCATCTTCATGAAAAATCACTCTATAAATTACGCTATCAGCTAGGGTATTCCATCGGTCTAATTGCTTTTTTCTAGTGCTTAAAACTCCCTGATAAATCAGGATGTATAGGAATAAAAGAACAATGATACAAGAGAATAGGATCCCACTGATTACAGGAATGGATAATCCTGACAGGAAATCGAACTGAATATTTAAATAGGACAACCTCAAGGGGAATAGATTAAACCCTAACTTTTTACACTATCAGCAAAACGTCGGATACGAACCGATAATTCATTCGGGCTGAAAGGTTTTGTAATGTAATCATCTGCACCGAGTCGAAAAGCCTCAAGAATGACACTTTCCTGCCCCATACCTGAAAGGACTATTACCTTTATTTTATCAGGATATTTTTGCTTTACTGAACCCACAATCTCAAGACCTGTTGAATAGGGCATCATGATATCGGTAATTACCAGATCCGGCATATGTTGGTCAATCAAATCCAATGCTGCTTTACCATCACGTGCTAAATAAATTTCATGTCCATCACGCTTCAACCGAAATTCAAGTGTTTTCAACATTAATTCATCATCTTCAGCAATCAAAATTTTCATTTCAGACAGATATTTTCAGAGCAGGTAGATGCCCTTAACAAAATAATCAAACTATACTCAAAAATACATTTATTTGAAGATTTTAATTCATTTTGAGTGGATTTCATTTTAAAAACAAAAAATAAATATTGATCTAAGTATATTTACTTATTAAACACTAAATTAATGATTCAGCCATTGCCGCTTAATGAAGCGGAAAGAATTCATAGTCTCTCAAACCTGGATATAGATTACAGCACACTGGAGAATGATTTCAAACATCTGATGAGGCTGGCATCCAGGATGACGGACATGGATGTGACCCTGCTAAATCTCTTAGATTCCTATACCCAATGGACTATTGCACAGCATGGTATCCAACTATCATCAATGCCAAGAGAGGAATGCGTATGTCAGTATACGATTGCACAGGATGAAAGTTTCGAAATTAAGGATCTTTCCTGTGACCCGAGATTTGAGCAGGCCTCCTATGTTAAGGACGAGCCTAAACTACGCTATTATTATGGTGTACCTTTGGAAATGAGCAATGGTGTAAATATTGGTTCTCTGTGTGTAATGAATAGAGAAATCAAAACCCTCAGTGCTGATAAAGTTGACCTTTTGAAGATCATTGCTGAAGAAATTGTCTGTAAACTAAAAGATCTTCAAAAAATTAATGAGTTAAAGAATGAACTTTCTGATGCTCTCAGAATGCAGCGAAAAATCGCTCATGATATCAGAAATCCTCTCGCAGGAATCATTGGAATTTCAGACATACTCATTGAGCCTGACGAAGAACACAATAAAGAAGAGGTTCTCAGCTGTCTTAAACTGATTAATAACAGCAGTAAATCAATTCTTGAAATTGCAGATAATATCTCGGTCGAACTATTTGAAAAAGGAAGTCAGACATATAGTTTTAACCTCGAAACACTCGCAGAGCGAATTAGTCACTTGTATTTACCGCTGGCGAAAAACAAAAAAGTAAACCTTGAATTTGCCATTGATAAGAGCAAGGAACATATTCACTTTTCAAGAAATAAAATCCTACAAATTATTGGAAGTCCTGTTTCAAGTGCCATTAAATTAAGTGAACCGGGTGCACTTATCAAAATCCAGCTCAGTCTGCTTGTACATTCAGACCGAAACATACTTCAGGTTGAGATCAATAGTAACGCCCCCATCCGCGAAGAGATCAGACCCGATAGTGCAGTTTTAAATTTCACTAAAGAGCTTATTGAAAGCAAGGATGGATCGTTCGATTTTGAATGCAATGAATTGGATGGGCTTTCTTATAAATTAAGTATACCTCAGACGGCCTGAAAGATCTATTATTTAATTATAATTTCATCTGTCAATATCCATGGTTTCCTGTCCTTTCGTTTACGCCAGGCGGGTAATTCAGTTTGATTGATTGCTGTTACTTTTATATATCGTGCTCTTTGGTTATTTAGATCAAAATTGAATTTTCTGATAGGTTCTGAAACATCTTCAAATGGCCCTTCAATGGTCATTCTGTCTACTTCTTTGTAGTTTTTACCATCATCTGATAATTCAATATAAATTGCCTTGGGCAAAAACATATAATGCCTGTGGTTCTCGAGAAATGACAATTCAATTTTACTGATCAGGGTTTGCGCTTCCATGTCAATTTCGACCTTCATGTCATTTTCATTCCATCCAAGCCAGTTATACTGAAAATCTTCAGAACCACCAATTCCATCAACAAGCGTTCTTGCTCCTTTGCTTACAAATTCAGGATTATTTTCAGTTAATAATCTTACTGGTTTATTTATTGCTTTATGTATCACAGGGCCAGCTTCAAAAATATGCTCCCATTCGGCTTGATATTGCTCCGGACTTAATCCGGATTCATTTAATTGAGTAATCTGCAAATCCTTTATTGAGCTAAGAAAAAAAGAAAGTTTTTTCCTGATCTCATCACGAACAACCCAATTTTTACCTTGTCTTATAAAGATTCCATTCTGATCAATTCCAAAGAACCTTGCTTGTTGCAAAACTGCAAAATGCAAGGGCAGTGCTGCCATTTGAACCCGCTTTGCCAATTCAGTATTCCCTTTAACAAGACTTTCGGCCGTATCCAGAATATTCAGATACTCAGTAATTAACTTGGGGCTCAGGTAATTTTGATGGGGCATGATT
>CAYJAM010000175.1:0-5678 GCA_964367725.1 uncultured Sphingobacterium sp.
TAAAGATTTTTGGGAGCTCTACGACCTGCAAAAGGACCCAAATGAAATGAAAAATCTTTATGGCCTGAAAAAATATCAGGCAATTACAGCGGATCTTAAAGAACAACTCCAACAGCTTAGTTTAGAAAACAAGGATGAAACAGCTTTAAAAGTTCTGAGCCAGAAACTTTAAGAACCCTGATAATTCCATTGTCAATACCTGCAAATCAATGCTTAAAAGCTCTGGTTTATTAAATCGTTTAAACCCTTTTTTATTAAAATAAAAAAATGCAGATTTAATATTCATTTATTATAAGCCCGATGTCGCAACCTTCTATTCTTCAACAATCTCCGGTCAGACTATTATCTCTTGATGTTTTCAGAGGCCTGACTGTAGCAGCAATGATTCTGGTCAACAACCCGGGTAGCTGGACTCATATATATGCTCCGTTAAAACATGCTGAATGGCATGGTTGCACCCCAACAGATCTTATTTTCCCTTTCTTTTTGTTCATTGTTGGAGTTTCAATCAGTTATGCACTGGGCAGCAAAAAGGGATATATGAGCCACTCGAAACTTATCATGACCGCCTTAAAAAGGGCACTGATATTATTTGGGCTTGGGCTGTTTCTAAACCTTTTTCCAAAAGTATTTACTGAACCGATGGAAGCATTCCAAACAGTTCGGATCCCAGGAGTCTTGCAGCGAATAGCTGTCGTTTTCTTCATTACAGCCTTAATTTTTATAAAAACAAATCCAAAAACCCAGCTTAGATTATTGATTGGTATACTTATCGCCTACTGGGCAATGATGACCCTGATCCCTGTACCTGGAGTTGGATATGCTAACCTTGAAAAAGAAACCAATCTGGGTGCCTGGCTCGACAGAAGCATTCTTACAGAAGCGCATTTATGGCGCTCAGCAAAAACCTGGGATCCGGAGGGAATTCTGAGTACCCTCCCTGCTATAGGAACCGGGCTTTTTGGTGTTCTGATAGGTAGCTGGCTTAAGCGTAAAGACAGAGAAGAAAGTGTGAAAATTTCATGGATGTTTTCAATTGGAATATTAACGGTTATTCTTGGTCTGATCTGGGATCTTTGCTTCCCAATAAATAAAGCCCTATGGACAAGTTCATTTGTTCTTTACGCCGGCGGACTTGCTACTATTGGCCTTGCATTATGTTACTGGCTGATTGATGTTCAAGGCTATAAAAAAGGGACAAAACCATTTGTTGTTTATGGAGTAAATGCAATAACCGTGTTTTTCCTTTCCGGTCTTATCCCAAGAATTCTGACCATGATCAAGGTAAATATGCCGGATGGAACCACAGTAAACTCACGCGAATGGATGTATGAAACCTTCTTCAGTCCATATTTTTCACCAATTAATGCATCGCTTGCCGGTGCAGTAACCTTTATTTTGATCTGGCTTGGCATCCTATGGTGGATGTACAGCAAAAAAATTATTATCAAGGTGTAGTTTTTGTTAATTTGCGATCCAATTATAAACCCTAATAAAAATGAAATTTCTAAATAAATCTGTCCTTACCCTCTCGGTAGCGGTAATGATTGCCGCTGCAGGAGTATCAAATGCTCAAACAGTTGTAAAAAGCAAATCTGCTGCTACCACAAAACAAAGTTCCTCAGGTGTTATTCCATTAGATCCTGCAGTTAGAACAGGTAAACTTCCAAATGGCTTTACCTATTATATCCGTAAAAATATTGAACCCAAAAATCGTGTTCAGCTATACCTGGCGAACAAAATAGGCTCAATCATGGAAAATGATGACCAGCGGGGTCTGGCCCATTTTATGGAACATATGGGCTTTAACGGAACAAAAAACTTTCCCAAAAATGACCTTGTTAATTACCTTCAAAAAGCAGGAGTTCGTTTTGGTGCGGATCTGAACGCTTACACCAGTTTTGATGAAACTGTATATCAGCTTCCAATTCCATCAGATGATCCGGAAGTACTTAAAAATGGTATTCAGATCATGCGCGACTGGGCGCAGGATGCGACTTTAGACCCTGCTGAAGTTGATAAGGAACGTGGGGTTGTATTGGAAGAAAAACGTTTAGGAAAAGGCGCTCAGCAGCGTATGCAGGATAAATATCTTCCAATGCTTTTCAATAATTCGCGCTATTCTGACCGTCTGCCAATTGGTACTGAAGATGTATTGAAAAATTTCTCAACTGAAACAATTAAACAGTTCTACAAAGATTGGTATCGTCCTGATCTTCAGGCATTAATTGTAGTTGGAGACATTGATGTTGATGCGATGGAACAAACAATCAAGGCAAAATTTTCTGATCTTAAAAATCCTGCTAAACCACGGCAGCGAACCAAATATTCGATCTCATTATTAAATAAAAACCAGTTCATTGCGGTAACTGATAAGGAATTCCCGGTTAGTGTTGCGCAGATAATGATCAAGCATCCTGAGTCGAAACTGATCACAACGACAGATTACAGGAACAGTATTCTACGATCATTATTTAATTCTATGATCGGAACACGCTTTGCTGATATGAGCAAACAGGCCGATCCTCCTTTTTTACAGGCTGGAGCTAATATCAGTGGCTTTTTAGCCGGGCTTGACATGTACAATGTATTCGTTGTAGCGAAACCGGGAGAAATGGAAAGAGGATTTAAAGCCATTCTTACTGAAACTGAGCGGGTTCAGCGATTCGGATTTACCCAGACCGAGTTAGACCGTGCCAAGCAATCCTATCTGACCAATATGGAGTCGGCCTTTAAAGAAAAGGATAAAACACCTTCCGAAAGTCTTGTAAACGAATATCTGCGCAATTTTCTGGAGCAGGAAGCCAGTCCGGGTATTGAATACGAATACAAAATGGCTAATAGTATGACCGGAGGAATTAGCCTTAGTGATGTAAATAATCTGGCCAAAAAGTATATCACCGACGTCAACCGCGATGTGATCATCATGGGTCCTGAAAAGGATAAAGACAATTTGCCTGATGAAGCCAAAATTGAAAGCTGGATAAGCGGTACCAAACAAAGTAATATCAGTGCATACGTTGATCAGGTTTCAGATAAGCCCCTGCTTTCGGCAAAACTAAGTGGAGGTAAGGTCATTTCTGAATCTAAAATGCCTGAGATCGGGGTAACCGAATTCAAATTAAGCAACGGTGTAAAGGTGGTTCTGAAACCAACCGATTTCAAGAATGATGAGATCAGTTTTTCTGCATTCAGTGCTGGTGGATCTTCATTATACAGTGATGCTGATTTTCAATCTGCCCTGTACGCCACTGCGATCATCCGCAATGGCGGATTAGGTGAATTTAATTCTGTTCAGCTTCCAAAATTATTGAGTGGGAAAAAAGTATCGGTTGCACCGTATATCATGGAGAGGTTTGAAGGAATATCCGGTTCAACAAGTCCTAAAGACATTGAAACCGCATTGCAGCTAACCTATCTCTATTTCACACAACCACGTAAAGATGCTGAAACCTTCAAAGGTCTGATTGCCCAGCAAAAAGGCGGACTTGCAAACAGAGGTAATGACCCGAACAGTGTATTTGCAGATTCTGTAGCTGCTATTCTTGGGAATTATAATGTTCGCAGAACTGGGCCTTCAATTGAGAAAATTAACCAGGTAAGCCTCGACCGTGCATTTGACATTTATAAAGATCGTTTTGCTGATGCAAGTGATTTTACATTTGTTTTTGTAGGAAGTTTCAAGCCTGCAGAACTCAAACCTTTGCTTGAACAATATCTTGGTTCATTGCCTTCAAGCAACCGTAAAGAGAGTGCAAAAGATCTTGGAATTCAGATTCCGGCAGGTAAAATTGACAAAAAAATCTATAAAGGTCAGGAGCCAAAAGCAAGTGTACGACTTGTTTTCAGTGGTGATTATACCTGGAGTGAAAAACATAATAATCAATTAAATGCACTTGCTGAGGTGCTGACCATTAAACTGATAGAACGCCTGCGCGAAGATGAAGGTGGGGTATATGGTGTTGGGGCACGTGCCTCCTATACCAAGTTTCCAAAAGGACGTTACAGCTTCAGCATTTCATTTGGTTGTGCTCCTGAAAATGTAGAAAAACTGATCAGCTCAACGCTGGATGAAATAAATAAAATCAGAGTAAATGGTGCCCTGGCTGGAGATATTGAAAAATTCATTGCTGAGGAAACCCGTACCACTGAAACACAGCTTAAGGATAATGGTTTCTGGTTGGGATATCTTACCAGTCAGCTTCAGAATGAGGATGAGCCTAAACAGGTTTTAAGCTACCTTGAATCTTTGAAGGAGTTAAATCCGGAAGCCCTGAAAGCAACAGTTCAATATCGTTTGAACCCAAATAACTTCATCAGAGTGGTGTTGCTTCCTGAAAAATAGAAAAATCATTATTTAACGAGAAATCGACATAATATTAAAAACCACATAGAAACATAGCATTCTATATCTGCCAATCTTTATTTTAGGCACAGATAGCTTTGAAGCTTCGCTTCAATCTATGTTTCCTTTAAAGCATAATGTAAGTCAATCTATGTGGTTAAATATTGCTCTTTAGATATTTATATGTCGGACTCACGTTATTAAAAAAGGGTCGTTCATGCTTATGAACGACCCTTTTATATGATAAAGAAATAAAACTTAGAATCGCGGACTTGCAGTAACTGCATTTGAAGCCTGACTTTCATTCTTAAGCCTGTCGATCGCTGTAACAACATAAGAATAACTTCGGTTAGCAATAACTAACGTATCTGTAAATGTTGTTTCTGATGCTTTAAACGAAATTTTTAAAATATGATGAGCCTGTTCAGTGTCCATTCTTTCACCCCGGTTAACCCTGTAAATTACATACCCAAAAGCCTTGTCCCCATCACTGGCAACTGCAGGGGCTTGCCAGCTTAATTCAACACCTTTAGATACAGATTTAGCCGTAAGCACTGTGGGAGCATTGGGTTTAACAGCATCCAGCCAGGCCATAGTTGGCTGAAGCGCAGGATAACGGTAAAAATCTTTGCGAAGAGAATCTTTAACTCCTGCCATATTGTTAGTAACCGATTTGGAGCTGAAAAAGACGCTACCCTGAGCGTTTTTATTATTTCTCAAATACCTGATCTGTTTAGGAATCTGAGATCTGTCACTCCAGCCAGGCCGGTTTTCTAATGCCCTGTAGACACCCTGACCCACATACAGATGCTTTCCAAATGTGTTATCGCTCCACCAGTCGAGCAATTTATCATATGGAGCAACCTGATAACCAAAAGGGAAATAGATCTGTGGATTTATATAATCCAGCCATCCAGACTGTACCCATTTCCTGGCATTGGCATAGAGTTTACCATAACCATCAAATCCATTACTTTCAGAGCCCTCCGGATCCTGTGATTTATTCCGCCAGATACCAAAAGGGCTAACACCAAACTTAATATGCTTTTTTGCCTTGTGAATACTATCAGATAAGGTATGTATCAGCGTATCTACATTATTCCGGCGCCAGTCATCAATATTTTTAAATGAGCTTCCATATTTATAATATGTTTCACTGTCCCTGAGCGGCTGAGCCTCCGGATAAGGGTAAAAATAATCGTCGAAATGAACACCGTCAATGTCATAGTTTCGAACTACATCCATAATTACACTAACTATATATTGACGTACTTCAGGTAATCCGGGATTAAAAAGCTTCTTTCCACCGTAAGTAAAGAACCATTCCGGTTTC
>CAYJAM010000176.1:0-5649 GCA_964367725.1 uncultured Sphingobacterium sp.
AGCTTGACCGGGCACTTGGAACAGTAGCATGACCTGAATTGCGTAAGGGTAAGATTGGTCTGGTTGTAGCCACCCAAATCGCCCGCTACGTTGAGCGGGGCAGCCTTATTCCTGGTTGGAATTCACCTGAAATCGCCTGGGGAATTTCACAGGCTCAGTTAGCCTGGTACCATGCGATGGAAGATCAGGGTGAAATGGTGCAAATCACAAACCTCAGCCAAATGGAAGCACATCTGGCACTTTGGTTTGATAAAACTATTCCAGATCATACGAAGCCGGTGGGATATATTCTCAGTCTTGAAGGTGCAGATTCATTCGTCAATATCTCTTACCTCGAGAAGGCATACGCATATGGCCTTCGGGCTTGCGGTCCGGCACATTATGGTCCCGGTAGATATGCTGCAGGTACCGGCAGGACTGAAGGACTCACAGCCGCAGGCAAGGAGCTCGTTACTGAGATGGATCGTCTGAATATGATTCTGGATGTGACGCACTTAACAGATAAAGGCTTTGATGAGGCAACATCCATGTACAAAGGACCGATATGGGCAAGCCATCATAATTGCCGGAAGCTTGTAGATCACCAAAGGCAGTTAACAGATGATCAGATTAAAGTTTTGATTGAGCGTGGTGCTGTGATTGGCGGAGTATTCGATACCTGGATGCTGACTGACAATTGGGTACGTGGGAAAGACGATCCGAAAGAAAGGAACGTGCACCTCGAACTGATCGTTGATCATTATGATCATATCTGTCAGATCGCTGGAAATAGCCTCAATGTCGCTATTGGAAGTGATCTGGATGGGGCTTATGGGAAGGAACAATCGCCATATGATCTTGAAGATATTTCCGATTTGCAGAAACTGAACGGTATGTTAAAGCGTAGGGGCTATTCAGCCGAAGATATTGAGAATATATTTTATAAAAACTGGTTGCGCTTCCTGAGAAAAGCCTGGGCCTGATAAAATGATCATCCGATGAACTGGTACACAATAAAAGATGTAGAAAATATTGATTCTCCTGCACTTGTAGTCTACAAAGATCGGGTTGAACATAATATCCGGAAGGTTTTGTCTATGGTGAAGGATACGGCACAACTCCGGCCGCATGTCAAGACCAATAAAATGCTTGAGGTCTGCAAAATGATGCGGGCCTCCGGGATCAGCAAGTTTAAGGCTGCCAGCATAGCGGAGGCTGAAATGCTGGGAATGGCAGGCGCTGAAGATGTGATACTCGCCTATCAGCCGGTAAAACCTAAATTTCTCCGTCTCCTGAAACTGATTAGTGCATATCCTGCAACAAAATATTCCTGCCTGGTTGATAATATTGAGTCTGCCCGGATGTTTTCTGAAATAGCAATGGTTGCAGGAATCAGCATCCCAGTGTTCATTGACCTCAATGTTGGAATGAACCGAACAGGTATAAAACCTGCTCAGGCATACAACTTATTTAAAGATTTGCAAAACATCCCTGGCATTGAATTCAAAGGTTTTCATGGCTATGATGGCCATATCCGGGATTACGATTTGGCTGAACGTATTGCTCATTGCGACAATGATTTGAAAGAAGCTGAAGAACTTCGCAATAAAATTCAGTCCGAAGGATATAGCTTACCACTGCTGGTCGCGGGTGGAACCCCAACATTTGCCATTCACTCATCAAAACAAAATACAGAATGCTGCCCGGGAACATTTATTTTCTGGGATAAGGGCTACCATGATGCCCTGCCTGAGCAGGACTTTCAATATGCAGGGCTTGTCCTGACGAGGGTAATTTCATTACCGGCTGATGATAAAATATGTATTGACCTTGGACATAAGTCGATTGCTTCAGAAAACGATCTGCAAAAGCGGGTTTACTTTCTGGATCATCCTGACCTGAAGCCATTGGGCCAGAGTGAAGAACACCTGGTTATTGAGGTAGCTAAGGGTCATAATTTTAAGATTGGAGATATTTTATATGCACTCCCGATACATATTTGCCCAACGGTCGCATTGTATGACCGTGCGGTAATTGTAAATGATGGAAAGGTGTGTGATACATGGAAAGTGATTGCCAGAGACCGGCAGATTAATTATTGACAATTTACACGTCTTAAAATAATTTTTATGGTTGCAGCCATCTTGCCAAATACAAGGTCTGAGATTTTGTATTCCTATCTCCGGTTTTTTCATTCAAAGCCTGTCCTTTTTCCGAATTCTTTTTTCAAAATATTCCTGATTACATTATCAGGATTAATTTTTGAATCTGCAGACCCTTTGTTTGCTGCCGATATCATTATTCAGAATGATAAAATCGAATATGCCATCGATGATCATGGAAAAAACCTGCGATTTATCGATAAAGCAAGTAAAATAGATTATCTCGATAAAAAATCCGCTTCTTATGTTGCATTCATAAAGAAAGATGGCCAGGAATTTCCTGTTAGTGCTGTATCCCTTAGGGGCAAACTATTAAAACTGGAGTTTAAAACTGCCGGGCTGACTGCTGACCTGCTTTTAGATATTGAAAAGGATCGTTTCAGACTTGAAGTTGTGAATGTAAGTGGTTCTGCCGAATCCCTGACCTTTATAAATATTCCGCTCAAGCTGGAAGGAATGCCATATGAGCCATTTGCGGCTTGTGTGCTATCCATGAATCTTCAGACCCATGTTTTTGCCCTTCCCGCTTTACAATCTCATTTAAAGGCGACTGCTTATCAGCGTTTTGGGATTAAAGGGGCAAAGGTTACGGTTTTGGGCGTTCCTCAAAAAGAAATGCTTCCTCTGATTCGGGAGGTGATGATCAATGCCAAAGATATTCCGCATTCCAATGCTGGTGGAGCCTGGGCACAGCAGTCGAAAGAAGGTTTCGGCTCATATCTGATGAATTTTGGAACACTCACTGAAGATACCGTGGATGAATGGATCAAAATGTGCAAAAGCCTGGGCTTTACTCAGATTGACAATCATGGTGGAGGGAAATTTTTCAGGTTTGGAGATTTTGAGCTGGACCCTGAAAAATGGCCGGATGGATGGGATAATTTTAAGCGAATCAATAAGCGCCTTCATGATGCCGGAATATCTTCCATTTTTCATACTTATGCCTTTTTCATTGATAAGAATTCAAAATATGTGACACCAGTCCCGCGTGAGGATTTAGGCTATTTCAACTCTTTTACCATCGCTAAAGCAATAACTGAAGCGGATACTGAAGTTGAGGTAAAGGAATCAACAGCGGATATTTCATTGATCACCGGTTTTTTTGTGAGGAACAGCCGTACCATCCGTGTCGGGACAGAATTGATTGAATTTGAGGGTATAACGAAAACAGCCCCATACAAATTCACCGGACTCAAGCGTGGGGCTAACGGAACGAAAGCATCAGCACATACAGTCAATGAAAAGGCCTTTCACCTCAGGGAAATGTTTGGAAGGTTTGCACCCGGTGTTGAAACGCCCTTATTTAATGAGATCGCTAAAAGAACAGCCGAGATAGTTGAGCAGGCAAATTTCGACGGAATTTATTTTGATGCAATTGATGGGAGCGATATTCTTGCCGGGCCTGAAAATTTCTGGTATTACGGCGGTAAATTCGTGTTTGAAGTTGCTAAAAATTTAAAGCGGCCGGTTGGTATGGAAATGAGTTCCATGATTCATCACTGGTGGCACTATCGCTCCAGGTGGCAGGCCTGGGACCGCCCGACACGCGGTTATAAACGATTCATCGATATTCATTCCTCTTCCATTAAGTCGGATGAGTATGAGCATGGTTTATGGCGGGGAAATGTGGCTCAGATCAATAAAATTGCACCTGCAGAGAACGGCGGACTTTTACTTCCGCTGCAGTTAGGCTGGTGGGCCCATCAGACCTGGAATCCGCCGCAGGTCGAGCCAACTTTCTCAGACGATATTGAATACCTGGGCAGCAAAATGATCGGCAATAATGCTGGACTGGCGATGCTTGGTGGATTTGATGAGAAAGCCCTGAATGAAAGTCCGGCATTCAGGAGGCTTAATGCGATCATCAAACAGTATGAAGATTTGCGTCATCAGAATTATTTCAGCGAGAAGATTAAGCAGCAACTTAGAGTCCCGGGTAAAGATTTCTCTCTGTTCCAGTCGGCCGATGGCGCCTGGAAATTCAAGCCTATGACTTACAACAAGCATAAGGTTTCAGGACCTGATCATCCTTCTTCCAGATGGAAGGTGAATAATGAATTTGCAGAGCAGCCATTGCAGTTGAGAATTGAACCACTCATGTCTGTCAAATCGTATGATGATCCAGAAAATATAGTTTTGTCTGATTTCTCAGGCATAGCAGATTTTAAGCAGGATTCTACATCAAAGGGAATCAGCGGATCAATGAAGCCCGCTGTTGAGAAGACGCTTTCTGGTGAAAATGCGGTTTCTTTTACTGCCCTAAGCAAGGGCGAATCAGCAAGGGATGCATCCTGGATCAACATGCAGAAGAAATTCGAACCAATCCAGGACCTTAAAAACAATAAAGCTTTGGGGGTATGGGTAAAAGGGGATGGGAATGGACAGCTTTTAAACCTGAGGCTTGAAAGTCCGCACCATATTTCACATGGTGCCCGTGGCGATCATTATATAAAAATCGATTTTACAGGCTGGAAGTATTTTGAGCTTGTAGAAATTGAATCTTCCGAATTCAGTAATTATGTATGGCCGGCACCCTATTCAAGTGCCAGCTTCTATGTCTATGATTCATATCGCCATGAGGTTGCATTTGATAAAGTAGATAAACTGCAATTATGGTATAACAATCTGCCTGCGGGTAAGCGGGTTGAAACGCTGATCGGTCCGGTGAAAGCTTTACCTATCATTTCAACTTCGATTGTCAATCCTTCGATTATGATTGGTACTGAAAAGATCGTTTTTCAGGTCACTATGGAGTCGGGTATGTATCTGGAATTCAAGTCCGCAGCAGATTGTAAGCTTTACGGACCTAAAGGCGAATTCATAAAGGAAGTTCAGATCCAGGGCAAGATACCGACACTTAGAAGAGGTGAAAATCAAGTGTCATTTGGTGCTGAACCGAATAGTGGAGTTAAACCACGGGTGCAGCTGACAATTATTACTGAAGGTAAACCGCTGCTGAATTAAGTGCCCATTATCAGAGAACCGGTTTTTTCTTGCGATTTGAGATTCCAGCGAAGGCTGGAATCTCCTCACCCTACATCATCGCTTGTCATTCCCGCGAAAGCGGGAACCTCCGGCAGCAGGGAATGAATTCTCATTCTGATCCTATTCAAATTCTGTAAAATAGTATTACTAATGTAAAAGGAAGTATCAGTTTGTCCTCTCGCTTCGGTTTATTTTTGAATTGCTTTCCTGTTTTTAATCAGGAAACAAGCTTAAAATAGTCTTTTTGATTTACAAGCTTCAGACATTTGCAGATGATCTGTACAGGTAAAACGGCAAGGGATTAAATCTTCCCTATCATATACTCCCTGTCTGGTATATTCTTCATATAAGAGAAGTATCATCTCTAATAAGATTTAAATATTCGTATGAAAAAATTGCTTCAAGTACTCTTTATTTCATTATTCTTTGTTTTAGGAATATTCGCATTTACTTATCAGAATGAGGGTAGTGAAGTTTGGACTGCCTATCTTGGTGTATCTGATATGAACCATTATTCTTCGCT
>CAYJAM010000177.1:0-5627 GCA_964367725.1 uncultured Sphingobacterium sp.
TGGGTTCAGTTCTAACTCCTTTATTGAGAAAAGTGACATAGGCTTTTACCATTTCAAATACTCTAACATCATTCGGACCCAGACTAACCGAAGGAACGGCCTTCAGATCACTTTCGATTCCACATGCTTTTGCAAATTTTACTACATTCTGAGCTCCAACTTTTTCGGTTATTTGAGCTGTAATTGAATTGACAGACTTACCCATTGCCCAGCGTAAGGACATCTCTCTGCCAGAGAAACTATAATTTGCATTTTTGGGTTCCCAGTATTCTGTTTCCCCCTTTCTGATAGTATATGGAATCCTTACCGCCTTATCCGTATATTTATCACATGGGTTCATTCCTGCTTCGAGAGCAGCAAGATATGCAAATGGTTTAAATGTAGATCCTGCCTGCCTTTTGGCCTGATTTACATGGTCATATTTAAAATACTTATTATTAATCCCGCCAACCCACACTTTAATATGTCCGTTGAAAGGATCAAGGGTCATCATGCCTGTATTCAGGATTTTAGCATAATATTTAATAGAGTCTATAGTTGAGAATTGTACTTCCTTTTCTCCGTCCCAGTTAAATACCTTCATTTTTTTAGTCCTGTTCAAATAGTAATTGATTGAATCAGGATTGTTTTTGAATCTTTTCTTCAGGAATTCATAATAAGGAAGTCTTTGTGCCGCTTTTTCAGGAAAATCAAGAATTTCTTTACCATCCGATGTGCGCCATGGATTTTCATTTCCCCATACATTCTCAAATCTTCTTTGCAATAACTTCATATGACTGTTCACAGCTTCTTCAGCATATCGCTGTAGCCTGGAGTCGATCGTGGTATATATTTTCAGACCATCACCATACAGGTCATAGTCATTATCCTCACACCATTTTTCAAGGTATCTGGAAACTGCTGACCTTAGATAGGATCCACCATCACTGCCTTCATCGAGACTACCGGGGTT
Source organism: uncultured Sphingobacterium sp. (assembly GCA_964367725.1). Lineage (GTDB taxonomy): Bacteria > Bacteroidota > Bacteroidia > Sphingobacteriales > Sphingobacteriaceae > Daejeonella. Next base: position 953 of record CAYJAM010000177.1, read on the forward strand.
TAGTTTAAGTGGCCGCTGACTGTATTTTTTGAACTCTGATGCATTCAGATATTCATATTTTTCCATCTGACTCAGAACTGTATTCCTTCTTTCAAGAGCTTTCTCCGGATTTCGGATGGGGTTATAGGTGGTAGTTGCTTTCAACATCCCGACAAGGAGGGCAGCTTCTTCGACCTGCAGTCTGTTTACCTCTTTATTGAAGTATCGTTTGGTTGCTGTTTTTATGCCAAAGGTATTATTGCCAAAAGGTACTGTATTGAGGTAAAGTGTCAGGATTTCATTTTTGGAATAATAGTTTTCAAGTTTGTATGCAGTTAGCCATTCTTTTAACTTAAAAATTACTGTTCTTACTAAAGGAATATATTTGATCAGGCCCTGAGATTTTCTGTTTCTTGTACTGTAAAGATTTTTTGCAAGCTGCTGGGTAATTGTGCTGGCTCCCCGTCTGTCGCCAGTTGCGGTAGAGATCATACTGGATATCAAAGACCGAACATCAATACCACTATGCTGATAAAAGCGTACATCTTCTGTAGCAACCAAAGCATCAATCACCGCCGGAGAAATGCTATCATATTCAACTGGTGTGCGATTTTCTTTATAATATTTGCCTATCAGTTTACCATCGGCAGTATAAAGTTCCGAGACAATATTTATACTGGGCGTTTTAATATCTTTTATGGAAGGTGAATAGCCAAACAACCATAAAAAGTTAAGCTCCAGGGCACAAAAAAATAGGATAATAAAGTAAAATGCTATTGCAAAATAACGAAGAGGCCTGTTTTTAATTCTTCTGAACATATGGTAAATATGGGGAAATCATCATTAATATGAGGTAAATTTCTAAGAATATCGAAATACTGCCAAAATAACGCTAAAGGGATAAAAAATGTTTTAAATTGCTGACAAAGATTTTTATATGGATGCTCTCATTAGCCAGTTCAAAATTACAAAAGGTAAACCATTCAGCCTGAAAGATCATAATCCCGGATTTTCAGGAGATTATAAAAAGGAGAAAGCCCTTCATTTGTTAAATGAACTCAGGGAAGAGATGGATGGATTACAGGAGGAAATGTATGCGCTTAATAAAAATTCCCTGCTTATCATTTTTCAGGCGATGGATGCAGCAGGAAAGGATAGTGCAATTGAACATACCATGAGTGGCTTAAATCCACAAGGTTGTCAGGTTTATAGTTTTAAACAGCCCAGTGCAGAGGAACTTGATCATGATTTTATCTGGCGCCATAACAAAGCTTTACCTGAGCGGGGCAGAATCGGGATACACAACCGTTCTCATTATGAGAATGTACTGGTTTGTAAGGTTCATCCTGAATATGTTCTGAATGAGGGGATTGCAGGAATTGAAAGTGTGAAAGATATTAATGCTGCATTCTGGAAAGGCCGTTATGAGAGTATCCGGAACTTCGAAAAGCATATTAGCAGGAATGGCACGGTTATTTTAAAGTTTTTTCTAAACGTTTCAAAAGAGGAACAAAAGAAGCGTTTTCTTGAAAGGATTGATGAACCCTTAAAAAACTGGAAATTTTCATCAGCAGATATAGATGAGCGTGAAAAGTGGGATCAGTATATGAATGCCTATGAGGAAGCAATAAAAGCTACCACTGAAGATCATGCACCCTGGTATGTTATACCTGCTGATAAAAAATGGTTTACCAGAATTGCGGTCAGCAAGATCATAGTAGATACTTTTAAGGCAATGAATATGAAATTGCCTGAACTTTCAGAATCGGAAAAATCCAGGCTGGAAGAATGCAGGAAACGTCTTATTGATGAAAAATAACAGAATCCAAAATTATTTAAGATCTTTTTGGATAAGCACATCCCTGAATTCGGGTGTATTCTCAATCAAGTCTTTTGCAAAAGGACAAAGTGGTACGATTTTAATATTTTTTGCTTTCGAGTAATTTACTGCGGCACTAACCAGGCTGTTTCCAATTTTCCTGCCTTTTAATTCTATTGATACTTTGGTTTGATCAAGAATCAGTTTATCTGCCCCAGCAAAGCTATAGCTTAACTCTGCAAGAGTTATATTGTTTTCTTCAACGTAAAATGAGCCTTTATGGGCATTTTCACGATGTTTTATTTCCATCTTTAGTATTTGGCATCGATTTTTTATGTTTGAAATTTCAGGATGCCTTATTTTATGTTTAGTTTGAACTTGTCGGCATCCTTTAGGAAAGGAAACGATTCCCTTGCGGCAATGAGATCTTCTTTGTTTATTGAAAATGTATAAAGATCCTCATCATTTGGTTTGTAATAAATCACTTTACCGTTAGGATCAATACACATGGAGTCGCCGGAGTGGTAAATTTCATTACCATCATGGCCCACCCGGTTGACAGCTACGACAAATGCCTGATTTTCTATGGCTCTTGCGGGAATAAGTGTACGCCAATGCAGTGAACGACGTTCAGGCCAGTTAGCTACTATCAAAAGCATATCATATTCTTCATCAATATTTCGCAGCCATACCGGGAAGCGGAGATCATAACAAATCATCGGACAAATCTTCCATCCATGTAATTCGACAAAGAGTTTTTTATTTCCGGAAGAGTAGTGTTTGTCTTCCTCGCCTAAACCGAAGAGGTGCCTTTTGTCATAATATTCATAAGTGCCATCAGGACGCATCCAGATCAAGCGGTTAAGGTATTTTTTATCCTCTTTAATAATGATGCTACCGGTTAGAACGCTGTCAAACTTTTTTGCCTGCTGATGCATCCACTTCATAGTTTTACCATCCATCTCCTCGGCAAGCTGCTCCGGATTCATTGAAAAGCCGGTGCTGAACATTTCAGGGAGCACAATGAGGTCGGTTTTTTCACGTATTGAGGAAAGTCTCAAGCCGAGGTTTTGAAGATTTTTTTCAATGTTCTCCCAAAATAGGTAAGCCTGGAATGTGGTGATTTTTAGCGTATTCATTCAGTGATATTCATACGTTAATGTTTCAGTTAAGGTTGCTGTTATATTCGAGCTAGCTTAATAACGGCCTTTTCAAGTGTTTCGTGTTTTTTGGCAAAGCAAAAGCGTAAAACCTTATAATCAGTTCCTTTTCGATAAAAAGCAGAAACAGGTATGGAGGCTACACCAAATTCCCGTATTATCCTTTTCGCCAAATCGGTATCCCCTTCATCGCTGATCCTGCTATACTGTACCGATTGAAAATATGAACCGTAACATGGAAGCAGGTCAAACCTTGTTTCTTTCATCAAGTTATAAAAAAAATCTTTCTTGTTCTGAAAAAAATCGCTGATTTCCAAATAATTACGTTCATCCAACAAATGATCTGAGATGGCATATTGTACCGCTGAGTTAACACTAAAGACTTCAAACTGATGAACTTTTCGGAATTCTTTCATCAACCATTCAGGCGCCAGACAATAGCCCACTTTCCATCCTGTGGTATGCAATAATTTTCCGAAGGAGGCAGTTATAAAGCTTCTTTCCTTGAGTTCCGGATAGTGGGATACACTCAAATGTTTTCTTCCATCATAAACCAGATGCTCATATACTTCATCGCTGATAATCAGGATATTACTATCTCTCGTGATTCTGATCAGTTCTGCCATATCCTCTTCAGCCAGGGTTTTTGCTGTCGGATTATTGGGAGTATTGATAATAATCATACGAGTCTTTTCATTGACTAATTGCCTGACTTCCTGCCAGTTGATCGTATAATCGGGAGCACTTAGTTCTATAGATCTGACTATCCCTCCAAACAGAACAACTGAAGGTGTATATGAATCATAAGCCGGCTCGAAAATAATTACTTCATCACCCGGTTGAATTACGCAGGCAATTGATGTGAAAATGGCCTGAGTGCCACCTGCTGTGATAGTTATTTCGGTATCCGGATTGTATTTTGACTGATGCAGTTTCTCCTGTTTTTCAGCAATTCGCTCCCTCAATGAATAGAGGCCAGCCATTGGGGCATATTGATTATACCCAGACTTCATATAATGATTGACCAGTTCAACCAGTTGTGGAGAACATTCATAATCGGGAAATCCCTGGGATAGATTGATGGCTTTGTACTCTGAAGCCAACTGAGACATAACTGTGAAAATAGTAGTACCTACTTCCGGCAATTTCGATTTTAAGTGCATATTAAAGCCTAAATTAGATATTTTAAATTTTCCAGATTTAGAATGTTTTATAATTACCGGGATTTAATTATTATTTTAATTTCAAATTGAGAATCATAAATGACTTATAAAAGCAAAGAAAGTAGATTATTGCTTGTTCTGGGCACTTTTCTGGTTGCAAACGCAATTCTCGCTGAGTTTATCGGTGTTAAAATATTTACGGTGGAGGGTTCTCTTGGAATAGAGAAATTCGATATTGATATGTTTAGCGTTCCTGATCTGTCTTTTAATATGTCGGCCGGAGTAGTTACCTGGCCACTCATATTTATTATGACAGATATAATTAATGAGTATTTTGAAGTGAAGCAGGTTCGTTTTCTGTCCATACTGGCTGCAATTCTTATAAGCTATGCTTTTTTGGTGGTTGGTTTTGCAATGGATTTGGTTCCTTCAGATTTTTGGGTTAACCAAACGGTAGATGGAGTACAGCTCAATATGAATGCCGCTTTTAATGGAATTTTTGGGCAGGGGATGTGGATCATTGCCGGTTCAATAATCGCATTTCTGATCGGACA
>CAYJAM010000178.1:0-5586 GCA_964367725.1 uncultured Sphingobacterium sp.
AGCTAAAGCTGGAGGCTATTGAGGGGAATCTGTAAAAAGCCTCATATAATACTTCAAGGCTTTGCTATTATTAATATTCAATATGTATTTCATCAATCAGTTCTTATCTAATCCCCAATATTAAATTCCTTAAAAGACCTGCAACTCAAATAATGCTGCAGGAACATTATTTGCAGGATGTTCAAGGTAAATTCGGATTGAACTGCTAGCAATTTCCGTTTCCAGTATAATCTCATTTACTTGCTGATAATTTCCTTCTTTTTCAAAAATCAGTTTGCCTTCAGAATCCATTATTTTATAGTTTCTGACTGTATGAGGAACCACACGCTCAGGATGAACCCTTAGGGTCGACTCCAGCGGATGATCAAAATCTGAGTCGAAGAATAATACGATCCTCTTAATTTGAACAGGTTCATCCCATTTTAAAGTCACGCAAGGATTCTTATCATTCAGGTCAGCAACCCAGGCATTCGCCGCATTCGTAGGTCGACAGAACCCATTGATCAGGTTAGAAACGATGAAGGGTTCTAAAGTTTCAGATAGTTTAAATGCCAGATTTTGAGCTGCCGGCCTCCTTGATGGAAGCCAGAACTCAAAAGAGTCGATTCCAATCCCATCTGGTGGTAACTGAACACCGCTGGTTGCCACTGATTTGTCATAACGATTCATCAGCATCATAGTTCCACTAAGGAACATATTGCTGGTTTGAACTGAAACAAGCTCATTTTTAAGAATACAAACAAATATGTACTGCTCTTCGGTAATGATATGAGCAAAATCTATACTTAAAATACTTTTTCCTGAGGCTACAGAAATTTCCCTGCTTTCAAGAATTATTTCAGGTGAATAATTGATTGGCTTGGCACTTACCCGTAATTGCATGGTTAAATTAGTGCTTTCCTTTGCAACTATTTCAAAACTAATCTTTATCTGATCACCTGATGCGGCCGGCACGATTTGGGCAGTAGAATATTCGAGTTTCTGCCAGTTTCCATCCGCTTTTAATTCTGTGAGCTTATATTCAGAACTGGCACTCAAAACCGCCTTATGCGCTAAATTTGTCCTTTCAGGCTCTAGGCCTGGAATAAAATGTCCCTTTTGCATCAGTTCCTGCTTCAATTCCTGAACTTTTTCAGAATTAGCAAGTTTAGAAGGAGTAATTCCGTTTTTAAGGCAATAATGAGTCGCTAAGCCTAATACTTGTGCAGAATATGATACCGTGGCCATTACCCTCGACGAACCAAATGCCACATGACTTGCACTGATAATCCTGCCTGCTAACCACAGATTCTTTATATTTTTGCTGTACATGCATCTTAGAGGAATCTGATAAACTCCTTTTGAATGCCATTGATTACAACCTGGTCTTTCACTAAAAACTCCATCAGCTGGGTGCAGATCCAATGACCAGCCACCATAAGATACAGCATCCGAATGTTCACGTTGTTCTATAACATCCTTCTGTGAAAGAATATAATCTCCTTCAAAACGCCGACTCTCCCGCTTGCCCGGAATATGACCAACCCACTCCAGCGTCAGGTTTTCAGCTTCAGGATATTTTCCGGAGTTTTTAACATGATCCCATATTCCATAGATCACTTTCCATAATTCCCATTTTATTTCTTCGGTTTGATGAATGGTATCCAGTCTGCCTCCGTATTCAAGCCACCAGAGTTTGCATCCATGATCACTGAGTTCATACGAACGGTATTTGACTATTGAAGAAACATCCTTTAAGGCATAGGATGGCGCTGTAAAGGTAATTGGCCGGCCTGCATTCTTTGTAAAGAAGTAAATGGAATGTCCCAAAAGTTCTCCGTATTCCTTATCAGGTGCAAAACCCTCATCAAATTCATCTTTTGACTCCGCTCCCATTCTGAAAGCTGCGCCAGCCTGAAAAGCGACAATTCCATCACCGGATGCATCACAGAAATAAGGTGCCGATAAAATATAACGGGTCGAGTTTTGGCTGCAAAAGCCAATAACTTCACTGATCACATCATCAGCCGATTTTACAACTTCATACACCGCAGTATTTAAGAGGAGCGTTAAATTCTCCTCATTCTTAACCTTTTCCAGCAAGATAGTATCCAGTATGATTGCATTACCATCCGGATTCCTGTACATATTATCGATCAGGATTTCACTCAATACCCCACCTTCTCTAGACCAGCGGTTATTATTTCCCATACTTGAGGTAGCCCCTAATATCCAGAGTCTAACTTCACTCGAAGCATTACCACCAAGCACAGGTCTGTCCTGAACCAGAATAACCTTTAATCCCTCTCTTGCTGCTGCAATAGCTCCGCAGGTTCCTGCAATACCACCACCAATGAAAACAAGATCAGCATTCAACTTTTGTTCATGAACAGAACGACCGGAAGAAGCAAACTCACTTTTAATCATACATTATATTTAACATTAATAAAAAAAACCTATTTTTTGGCATAGAATACGATCCTTTTAGACGCCTTCCATGGGATAAAAGCAAGAACAAAAATCAATGCAGCAATCGAGCCCAAAAGACCAAAATTATCTCCGGTAATTAAACCCAGAACCAATAGCAGAAATGCAGTAAATGCAAGAGCAAATGCAGTGACTTTCAATCCAAATTTATTTTGTTGTAATGATTCACTGATTTCATCTTCTGTTAAATTGGCCTGCTGAACCTTTCTGGAGCTTTTCAGTGCTTGAAATTCCAAATATTGGGGACTGAGATAATTGGCATAATAGGCCCTGATTTCATTAGCTATCAAAAGTACAAGAGGTACACCTACCCCTACCAGCATTTCTTCGGCCCTGCTAAGTTTGAAATCAATAAGGAATGGCAAAATGATTTTAAAGATCAGATTGATTCCCAAACTGACATAGGTGATGATCAGTGTGGCTTTTCCGCTCAACCGTTTGGAGAATAATGCCCAAAGCGGAGGTGCCAGAATCGGACCACCTGTAATGGCACCCACACTGATGGTTACATTCACCAGACCACCTATATAAGGAACCATGAGTGCAATTGCGATCATACCGAAGCCAATTAACCAGGAAGATAATCGTGCAACCCGCATCAGTTTTCGGTCGCTTGCCGCAGGATTTATACGTCCTTTATAAATATCATTCGTGAATACTGCTGAAACAACATTTAAGGTTGTATTTGCAGATGCAGAAGTTGAAAAATACATCCCGGTAAGCATTAAACCCAACAATCCGGGAGGAAGAACTAATTGACAGATCATTAGATAAGCATTTTCGGTATCCAGACCGGTTAAGGAAGGATTAATGGTCTTGTAAATCATGGGAGGCAGCATCCATAATACGGGACTGATCAGATATAAACCTGCAAAAAGATAAGCTACCTTTCTTGCCGATTTACTGTCCTTAACGCTGGTGTAGCGTTGTACAAATGTCCAGTTACCTCCGATATAAAAGATATGGTAAAGTGTAAATGCGATGATGAATCCCAAGGTAAATTCTCCATTGATCAAATCAAAAAAGCCCTCCTGTGCATTCGCCTGAAATTTGGCAAGACCTCCTGCAGCATCAAATGAAAGTGGTAGTATGATCAGAACCGCAGCAGTCAAAATCACAAACTGAAGAATATCTGTAACCATAACCGCCCAGAGTCCGCCAACAGCTGTATAAGCGATCATAAATAAGCCCAGAACAATGGTTGAAGGCATTAATGGATAACCCAGTGAAGCGCTGACAAGCTTAGCAACGGGATACAAAACGGTTCCTTTAATGAATAAAGAAACAAGCATAAAAATATAGATATAGGTCTTTTGCACCTGGGGACCGAGGCGCTCCTTGATAAACTCTGCTGCAGTTAAATTACCAGTAGATTTCCATAGTGGAGCCAGATACACCCCACTGATCAAAGCCCCAATACACATCGTCCATTGAATGCTTATTGCAACCCAGCCATATTTATAAGCGATTGAACCCCAGGCGACAAATGTACCTGCCGAGAAAAAACTCATGAAGAGTGATAATCCTCCTATAAACCATGGAACAGACTCTCCACCAGCAAAAAAGGATTTTAAATTAATTCCTGTTCTTGCAAAAACAAGGCCTATGCATAAGACGAAGGCTGAAAAAACAAAAATGACTATGGTATCTATATCAGGACTCATAATTATCTAAATTCAATATGAAATTTCTTCCCATAAACAAGAATGTTAATTTATTCCTTTACCTTTTCTTAATTCACAAAAATTTCATTTTGCAGAATGAAACCTAAATATAAAAGTATTGTTAAGATTTAAATTTTGTCTTTAGACTGCAACAAAAAAAATCCGGGAACAGTCCCGATTTTCGGGAGCCATCCCGAATATTCAGATCTATTCTGGTTTTGAGTTTACAAAACACTCCGTTTCCGTTAAAGGTAAAAACCGGAGAGATATTTTATTTGCCTGGTTAAAAGCATCATTAATGTTGAGAGAATCCCAAAGACCATGAAAAATATTTATAGATTTATTAAAAATTAAAATAATGATCAAAGCAATTTCCCTTAAGTTTTTATCCATCACTTTCCTTCTCTCCTGTTCCCTTTCTGTTTTTGCTCAAAATGAAAAAGCTGAATCCGATTTACGTGAAATCATGAAAAAGCTCGACGTAGTGGGTCTTTCTGTTGCCGTAGTAAAAAAAGGTGATATTATTTATAGCAATTCTTTTGGTTTGAAGGATATCAATACAAAAGCTCCCCTTTCTGACACCGATATCTTCCGGATTGCATCCATATCCAAGTCATTCTCAGCAACCTCCATCATGCAGTTGAGGGAAGCCGGAAAGCTTTCACTGGATGATGATTTCAGCGATCTGGTAGGTTTCAAAATCAGGAATCCGAAATTTCCTGATAAGGTAATCACCTTAAGAATGATCATGTCGCATACATCCAGTATAAATGATAGTCAGGGTTATTTTACACTAGACGCCATCAATCCTTCAAAAAATCCGGATTGGGCCAAATGTTATAGCGATTATGCACCGGGAGAAGGATATAAGTATTGTAATTTAAATTACAATATGGTAGGTACAGTCATTGAAAAACTAAGTGGCGAGCGCTTCGACAACTATGTTAAAAATCACATTTTGAATCCCCTCGGACTCTATGGCGGTTATAATGTTGATTCATTAGATGCTAATCGTTTTGCAACTCTGCATGAATATGATGCCACCACAAAGACCTTTAAACCATCCCCGGCAGCTTATAATCCAAGACGGGAGGAAATAAGAAATTATGTAATGAGTTATTCTACCCCAATTTTCTCGCCAACAGGAGGAATGAAGATTTCTGCCACAGACCTGGCAAAATACATGAGCATGCATATGAATATGGGTAAATACAAGGGCAAAAGAATTATGTCGAAAAAGAGTGCAAAACTAATGCAGACTAAGATTGCTGATGAAGAAGGTTATGCCCTGGCTCTGACAAACCTTGATGATCTGATACCCGGGAAAATGATGGTTGGGCATACCGGTTCAGCTTATGGATTGTATAGCGCCATGTTCTTCCATCCCAAAGAGAAATTCGGCATTGTTGTGATAACTAACGGATGCAATCCTACTTATACAAAAGGAATTAATGAT
>CAYJAM010000179.1:0-5585 GCA_964367725.1 uncultured Sphingobacterium sp.
CGATTACCGGAGCAGTTAAATTACCTGTGGTAGTCAGACTCGTTCCTGTGGCTACGCCAATTACCGGAGTAATCAGAGTCGGAGAAGTATTCATCACGAAGGTATTTCCTGTACCTGTTTGAGCACCAACACTGGTCGCATTACCAACTGAGGTGATCGGGCCAGTTAAGTTTGCATTCGTGGTAACGTTTGTGGCAGTAGTAGCAGTAGTGGCTAAAGTAGCTGTTGCTGCGTTTCCTCCGATACTTAAATTCGGAACAGGTGTGGTAGATGCAACTGTAAATGGTGCAGTTCCCGTTGCCACATTCGACACGATTACCGGAGCAGTTAAATTACCTGTGGTAGTCAGACTCGTTCCTGTGGCTACACCAATTACCGGGGTAACCAGGGTTGGGGAAGTGTTCATTACAAAAGTACTACCAGTTCCGGTCTGGGATGCAACGCTGGTCGCATTACCAACTGAGGTGATCGGGCCAGTTAAGTTTGCATTCGTGGTGACTGATGCCGCAGTTCCTCCAATGCTAAGATTCGCAACGGGAGTAGTAGATGATACGGTAAATGGTGCTGTTCCCGTTGCCACATTCGACACAATTACAGGAGCAGTTAAATTACCAGTTGTTGTCAGACTTGTTCCGGTCGCTGCTCCGATATTTGGAGTAATTAAGGCCGGAGAAGTATTCATAACAAATGTATTTCCTGTTCCTGTTTGAGAACCGATACTGGTTGCATTACCAACTGAGGTAATCGGACCCGTTAAGTTTGCATTCGTGGTAACATTCGTTGCTGTAGTAGCTAAGGTAGCTGTTGCCGCGTTTCCGCCGATACTCAGGTTTGCTACCGGAGTTGTAGAAGCCACAGTAAATGGGGCAGTACCTGTTGCAACTGTAGAAATTAGCTCTGGTGCAGATAAATTACCCGTGGTCGTTAAGCTTGTTCCTGTCGCTACTCCAATATTTGGTGTAACCAAGGTTGGTGAGGTATTCATCACAAAAGTAGTTCCGGTACCAGTCTGGGATGCAATAGAAGTCGCATTACCCACTGAGGTGATCGGGCCAGTTAAGTTTGCATTCGTAGTAACGTTTGTTGCAGTGGTAGCGGTGGTGGCTAAAGTAGCTGTAGCCGCATTTCCACCAATACTTAAATTCGCGACAGGCGTGGTAGATACCACAGTAAATGGCGCGGTACCCGTTGCAACATTCGACACAATCACGGGGGCAGTCAGGTTACCTGTGGTGGTAAGACTCGTTCCGCTTGCTGCTCCAATATTTGGGCTAACCAGGGTTGGTGAAGTATTCATCACAAAGGTACTACCAGTTCCAGTCTGGGATGCAACAGTGGTCGCATTACCTACGGATGTGATCGGTCCTGTTAAGTTTGCATTTGTAGTGACCGTAGTTGCGGTAGCTGCATTTCCTCCAATACTCAGATTCGCAACCGGAGTTGTGGAAGAAACTGTAAATGGCGCAGTACCTGTAGCTACATTTGAAATCAGTTGTTGTGCTGTTAAGTTACCAGTTAAAATAAGACTCGTACCGCTTGCTGCTCCAATGGTAGGATTAACAAGCACAGGTGAAGTAAAATTACCAGTAGTTACAGTAGGATTAGTTATAATTTTGTTAGTTAAGGTCTCAAAACCATTCTCAGTTACCAGTACTCCCCCATTTGGAGGCAATATCGCAGTACCGGATGCAACAGGAGAGGCATTAATTACAGTTTGTCCGCTAGTATTTCCAGCCACAATCAAATTTCCTGTATTACCTACATCACCGAAGGTTTTTGCTGCGGTTACCCGCTGAGCTGTGCCGAGTAACATATCACCAGCACCGGCATTAGTCCAGGTTGGAGGTGCGATACCATTACTTCTTAATACCTGACCAGCTGTGCCCGGAGCTAACATGGCTGTTGTACCTCCTGCTGTTTGATAAGGAACAGAACCCATAGAACCCGCAGCGAGATTAGTTGCAGTTCCAGCCGTAAGTGCTGTTGCGTTTCCTGTAACTGCTGAGATATCTCCGGAAGCAACTATTCCAAGTGCAGGAGCTGTCAAAATTGGTGAAGTCAGAGTTTTCTGAGTAAGGGTTTCGTTGCCGTTCAATGTTGCTAAAGTACCTGTATTAGGCAAAGTGACTATACCATTTGCAGCAACGGCATTTGCATTAATAGTGGTAGTACCAGAAGTAGTCCCTGCAACTATCAACTGACCAACATTACCTGTCTGCCCAAAGGTTTTTGCGCCGGTAATAGTTTGGATCCCAGCTAATGTCATATCCCCTGTAGCAGTACTTATCCAGCTTGGCGCCCCTGCTCCATTGGTAGAAAGTACCTGACCGGCAATTCCAGGTGCTAGCATCAGCGTGGTACCGGCAGAGTTCTGATAAGGTATTGATCCGGTTACACCACCCGAAAGATTATTTGCGGTTCCAATAGTTAGCCCGCTTGTACTCATCCAGCTTGGTGCAAGTGTTGTGCCATTACTTCTCAATACTTGTCCTGCAGTACCGTTTGCCAGCATTGCTGTTAATCCGGCTCCTGTCTGGTAAGGTATTGAGCCTCCGGCACCACCGTTCAGATTTGTTGTCGTTAAAGCGTTTCCATTTAAATTTCCGACAATAGGGTTGGTAACCTGCAGGTTTGCCAATGTACCTACAGAAGTTAATGAAGAAAACAATACCGTCGGATTCAAGGTTGTTCCGGTTAAGGTATTTGCATCAGCAGGCACAACAATATCAAGGTTTCCATCAAAAGGAACTCCGTTAATATTCCGGGCTGTAGTCAAGGCAGCTGCTCTGGAGGCAGAACCTGTTACACTACCAACAATAGGATTTACTACAGTTAAACTTCCTAAAGTTCCTAAAGATGTCAGAGAAGAGTTAATGATGTTTGGAGCAAGAGTGTTTCCAGTTAAATTATTTGCATTAACAGCAGATAAGACTGAAGGGTCCACCCAGCTTGGTGCAGTTGTGCCGCCATTACTCCGAAGAATTTGTCCTAAAGTACCATTTGCAAGCATTGCTGTTATTCCCGGGGATGACTGATAAGGAATTGTTCCTCCGGAACCTGCTGCAAGATTAATACTAGTTGTAGCATTCGTTGCAGTGAGGGCAGAACCAGCACTTGTTGCAGTTCCTACCAGAGTTCCTACAAATCGGGTAGCACTCAGAGTTCCGGTAGATGGGACATAAGTAAAGTTGGATGAACTGGTTTTTTGGACCTGATTTCCAGTTACCCCCGAAACAAATGTCGGATATTGGACTGTGCCTGTTGCGTCATCATCAGTAATTGCAGTATTGGCGGCATTTGTCGCATTGGAGGCTGTAGTGGCATTTCCGGTAACATTTCCTATTAATTGACCTCTGAATCCATTTGCAGTCAGAATACCATTATTGGGGGTAAAGGATAATTTGGTACTGCTTGTATACAACTGAGAACTGCCCGAGGAGATGCCGGTAAAAGTTGGGTACATTACAGCACTTGAGGCCACATCATTTGTAATGTTAACATTTAAAGCGTTTGTAGCTTCAAGAGCATTAGTTGCGCTTGATGCATTTCCGGTCAAAGGACCACTGAAACTTCCTGCAGTTATCGCGCCAGTGGTTCTTATCGAATTAAATACAGCATTACCACCTAAAAAGCCACTCAAATATTCCCAGCCTGATGCCTTTTTAATGTACAAACCCGAAGGTTCTGTGGTAATATAAACCATCATCCCGGTCGGAGGATTCAGGGCATCAATAGCGGTTGTGTTCTCCATTCTTGGGATCAAAAGTCCCTGAGTTCTGCTTTCAAGTTCAAGTAATGAAGCTGGAGATATGATGGTCCCATTATTACCTATTTTTATCTGCGAACTTGCCGTACTTATCAGAATCGAAAGTATACCTGTAAATAGAAATTTAAACCACAATGTGGAAGAGTAAAATTTATGCATATATGATGTCGATTATATGTTGTCAGTTATCTGTTGTCGGTTATCAGTTGCTGGTAGTTAGTGATATATTTATTCGTTTTAAAAGATAATTCGGAAAAATCCATCAGTACTCTAAATACCATTACTAAATACTTATGAGAAAAGGTTGCCAATGTTGTTACTCGGGATGTTGAAATAGAACCTGATAAAATGAGTATTCTGGAAATCAAGAGTTCATTAATGGGATCGCGCCGAAATACAGTGATGATATTATCAGGGAATGCAATTGATGCCGCGGATTTCTTATAAACATATATGACCTCCTGAGACTGAGCAGGGCTCTGAAAAAACAAAAACAGAAAGCGCAAGACCTTAAAGGCCGGCAGATAGATGCCGATATGTCTTTGATCTTTCACGGAAAATTTCAGGCTTTGTATACGAGAATTTTTGATTAAGGTTATTTCAAATTACGAAAATAATAATTGTTAAAGTTAAGAACCTTGAAGGGAAATGCAAAATAAGGGATAGTTAACAGTTGAAAGTTCAGAATTTGAGAGTCCGATAGCTACCGGGTTGAGAATTAACAATTACGAATTGGGAATTACGGAGAAAGAATCAATAGCCACGAACCAAGACTAAATCCTGCTTCCTTGAAAAATAGGGCTATTGTACAATGAAAAATGAACAAAGAATAAAGAATAAAGAATAAAGACTAATACGAGTGAATTTGACCTGGAACGTAAATCCATCTCAATACTCACTACTCAATACTCACTACTCAATACTCCCTACTACTTCCTAACCACCTCAATCAGTTCCACTTCAAATACCAGTGCGGAATAAGCCGGAATAAGACCTGGAACTCCTCGTTCTGCATAGCCAAGGACGGATGGTACAAAAAGGCGCCAGGTAGAGCCTTGGGGCATAATTTGAAGGGCTTCGCCCATGCCCGCGATAAGTCCTCCTGGGGTAATACGTATAGGTGATTTTTTGGCATAGGTATCTTCAAAAGGATTACCATCAGGCAAAAAGCCTTTCACATGGATCAAAACTGAATCATTGAGTTGTGGCCTCATACCATTTCCAGCCTTCATAATCACATATGCTACACCACTTGGCAATATCCCAACTCCTTCTTTGCCTTTTATATTTTCAAACAATAATCTTTCCTGCTGACTGCTTCGTTGTGAGATCAAACGTTTTTGAAAGCCATCAAGTTTTGGAGCAATACTTGCTGCATCAATCAGCAAAGTTTTATTTAATAATACATCGTCCATCCCCTTTTTAAATACTTCGGGATTGCTAACCATAAAGCCATTATTGATGATCCAGGCACCAAGGTATGCACCCAGAGTGTATTGGAGGGAATCTTGTGGTGATACCAGTTTAAGGGGTTTTTCCGGAGCAGGTTTAGTCTGACGGGTTTGAGTGTATGCTGGTGTAACATAAAAAAAAGATAGAAAAACTACAGTTGCGGTTAAAACAATAGCCGATTTTTTAGTTCTGCTCACTATTTGGTTATTAAGATTAAATTTCATGTTTTTTATAATAATTAAATTGATTGAATAAACTTTAGTCAGTAAATGCAACAACTATCATGGCGCCAAATTCTAATGTAGTTGGTGCAAAGGCTGCGTTTGTTGTAACTCTGATATCCAATATATCTCCTGCTACAAATGTA
>CAYJAM010000180.1:0-5579 GCA_964367725.1 uncultured Sphingobacterium sp.
TGTGCCGAAATAGGAGTCCACATTTTTAATTTCGGCTTCAAGCTCTGGTTTGTATCGCTCAGAAAGACATCCGGGTACGATAAGCTTAGAGATCTTACCCTGGTCTTTTAACTCGCTGTATTGCAGGATCGTATCGATAGACTCCTGTTTCGCGTTATCAATAAAGCCACAGGTATTGATCACGATGATATCATCCTGATGAAGTGTTTCTGCTTCGTGAATAACATCCATCTGATTGCCTCTTAACTGGCCCATCAGGACTTCAGAATCATGAATATTTTTTGAACAACCCAATGTTATGACATTGACCCTTGGCTTTACCGGGGCTGGTTTTGTGCTGATTTTAGTCTTCATTATTTGCTTCTCTGATTATTTAAAAAGGGAGTCGACAAACTCTTTCTTATTAAATAATTGCAGATGATCTATTCCTTCACCCACACCGATGTATTTTACCGGAATTTTAAACTGATCAGATATCCCGATCACGACCCCGCCTTTTGCTGTGCCGTCTAATTTGGTTAGCGCTAATGCGTTTACTTCAGTTGCCTGGGTAAACTGTTTACATTGTTCAATTGCATTTTGTCCGGTGGATGCATCCAGTACAAGAAGTATCTCATGAGGAGCTCCCGGTACAATTTTCTGCATTACTTGTTTGATCTTGGTTAGCTCATTCATCAGTGCGACTTTATTGTGCAGGCGGCCGGCTGTATCAATAATTGCCACATCATCGCCATTTGCAACCGCTGATTGCAGGGTATCAAATGCGACAGATGCAGGATCTGAACCCATTGGCTGAGCCACAATCCGTACATTTACCCGTTCTGCCCAGAGTTTTAACTGATCTACTGCTGCAGCCCTGAAAGTATCTGCTGCACCTAAAACCACTTTGTTTCCGGCAACTTTCAATTTATGAGCCAGCTTACCGATAGTGGTTGTCTTACCAACACCATTTACCCCAACCACCATGATGACATAGGGTTTATGGTCACCGTATTCAAAATTTCTGAAATCGTTACTGTTGTTCTCTGACAAAAGGCTTTGAATTTCAGAACGTAAAAGTTCATTCAGTTCGGAAGTATTGATGTATTTATCGCGGGCTACGCGAGCCTGGATCCGATCAATGATCTTTAAGGTAGTTTGAACTCCTACATCCGAATTAACCAGAATTTCTTCAAGTTCATCGAGAACATCATCATCAACGGTCGATTTTCCGACAACAGCTTTGGTTATTTTGGTAAAAAGGCCTTCTTTGGTCTTTTCCAGGCTCTTGTCCAGTTCTACCTGTTCCTGTATGTTGCTTTCTTTCTTCTTGAAAAAATCAAATAATCCCATAGTGCCAAATTTAAGAAATCTGCCGGGGCGGATAACAATGATATAATGAAAAAAGCCACCCGACGATTATACGCGGGCGGCTTCTGTTAATACAATGTGAAAATTACTTAGAGGTATTAATTCCTGCAATAGCGTCTTTCACGTGATCGTTATGAACGATAATTTCTTTGAATGAGTAAGCACCGGTTTTTGGCGACTTATTCATTGTGATAACTTTTGAATATTCTTTACCAGCACCTGTTTTCAGGGTTGCAACTACTTTCTTTGCCATTTCTGTATGTTATTTGAGTTATAACTTATTATTTATAACTTATTACTTAATTTCTTTATGAACAGTTACTTTTCTTAGAACTGGATTGAATTTCTTTAATTCCAAACGCTCTGTAGTGTTCTTTTTATTCTTGGTGGTTACGTAACGAGACATTCCAGCCATGCCACTTTCCTTATGCTCGGTACATTCTAAAATAACCTGAACTCTGTTGCCTTTCTTAGCCATTGTATTATCTTTTTAGTTTTAAGTTGTAGGTTTTAAGTTGTAAGTTTTGAGTAGAATTAATTACTTATAACCTATAACTTAATACTTATAACTCTCTATATGTATCCTTTTTTAAGGAATTTGTTAATTACAGCAGTAATGCCATTTTTACTGATGGTTTTGATCGCTGAAGTAGAAACTTTCAACGTGATCCATCTGTCTTCTTCTGGGATGTAAAACTTTTTTACATGCAGGTTAGGATAAAATTTACGTTTGGTTTTTACGTTTGAGTTAGAAACGTTGAAACCATTCATCGCCATTTTTCCTGTTAAATCACAAATTCTCGACATGACTATAAGTGTATCTATTATTTAAATTCAAATCTTTAAAGAGTTTGCAAATATCGGGAGAAAAAATCAGATACGCAATACTTTATCAATAAATTTAGATATTCCTTTTAAAAGCATCCTGGCGTCCGGCATTTATGTAATTTTTTTACATCTATATTAGGCTAACAGGTCTGAATATGATATAATTGTACTCTGATATTTAATTTACCGAACAACAACAAAAAAATGAATCTTCGTATTAATTCCTTTGACGATTACAAACGCGTTTATGACTACAGTGTAGCAGAACCAGAGAATTTCTGGGCTGAGGTTGCCGATACCTTTTACTGGCAGAAAAAATGGGACAGAGTTCTGGATTGGAACTTTACAGAGCCCAATGTGAAATGGTTTAGTGGTGCGAAGTTAAACATAACGGAGAATTGCCTTGATCGTCATCTTGAGAATAGCGCAGATAAAATAGCAATGCTTTGGGAGCCGAATGATCCTGAAGAGCATTACAGATCATTTACTTATAAAGAACTGCATTTTAAAGTTGTGCAGTTTGCAAATGCGCTGAAAAACAATGGTGCAAAGAAGGGTGACCGTATTTGCATTTACATGCCTATGGTTCCTGAGCTGGCAATTGCAGTATTAGCATGTGCAAGGATTGGTGCAATTCACTCAGTAGTATTTGGAGGCTTTTCTGCTCAGTCGATAGCTGATCGTATCAACGATGCCCAATGTAACCTGGTCATAACTGCTGATGGTGGTTTCAGAGGAAATAAAGATATTCCGCTTAAAAATATAATTGATGATGCCATTGTACAGTGCACATCGGTTAATAGAATAATCGTTTTAACCCGTACCCGTACTCCGGTATCGATGATCAAAGGACGCGATGTATGGTGGGAGGATGAGATTAAAAAAGTAGAAACTCAGGGTAATCCTGCATGTCCGGCTGAGCCGATGGATGCTGAAGATCCCTTGTTCATATTGTATACTTCCGGTTCGACCGGTAAACCTAAAGGTGTTGTTCATACCTGCGGTGGTTATATGGTTTATACGGGATATACTTTCAGAACCGTATTCCAGTACCAACCAGGTGAAGTTCATTTCTGTACTGCAGATATTGGCTGGATCACCGGTCACTCGTATATTGTTTACGGTCCATTATCACAGGGAGCAACAACCCTGATGTTCGAAGGTGTACCAACCTGGCCTGATGCAGGTCGTTTCTGGGAAATTGTAGATAAGTACAAGGTAAATATCCTTTATACTGCTCCAACTGCGATCCGCTCTCTGATGAGTTTTGGTGATGAACCTTTAAAAGGGAAAGATCTGAGCTCGCTGACCAAACTTGGTTCGGTGGGTGAGCCGATCAATGAGGAAGCATGGCACTGGTATAATGATAAGATCGGAAAAGGAAAATGTCCGATTGTAGATACCTGGTGGCAGACCGAAAATAGCGGTATTCTGATTTCACCAATCGCCGGTATTACTCCAACAAAACCGGGTTATGCCACTCTGCCTTTACCGGGAGTTCAGCCTTGCCTTGTTGATGAGCAGGGTGTTGAATTAATTGGTAATGATGTGAGTGGAAACTTATGTATCAAGTTTCCATGGCCGGGAATTATCCGTACAACCTATGGTGATCATGAGCGTTGCCGTCTGACTTATTTCTCTACTTACAAGAATATGTATTTTACAGGTGATGGCTGTTTAAGAGATGAGGACGGATACTACCGTATTACCGGAAGGGTTGATGATGTAATCAATGTTTCCGGACACCGGATAGGTACTGCGGAGGTTGAAAATGCAATTAATATGCACGCAGATGTTGTGGAAAGTGCTGTTGTGGGTTATCCTCATGATATCAAGGGCCAGGGAATTTATGCTTATGTTATCCTTGGAACTTCTACACACGATCACGACCTGACCAGAAGGGATATCCTTCAAACTGTTGCCAGGATCATTGGCGCGATCGCTAAACCTGATAAGGTTCAGTTTGTATCTGGTCTGCCGAAAACAAGATCCGGTAAGATCATGCGCAGAATCCTTAGAAAAATTGCTGAAGGTGAAACTTCAAACCTTGGGGATACTTCAACCCTTCTTGACCCTTCTGTTGTAGAAGAGATCAAGAATGGTGCTGCTGATCTGTAAATTTCCCCTCTGGTTGGTGTTTTCACCAACCAGGTTTAATAGGTGGTTGGTGATACCACCAACCACAGGAAATTTGGCTCCATTTTTGTTTAATATGTTCATTACTAAAACACAAACCTATGGACAAGCTAGAATTAAAAGGAAAATGGAACGAGATGAAAGGTAAAGTCAAACAAGCATATGCTGATATGACTGATGATGATCTCAAGTATGAAGAAGGTAAAGATGATGAGCTTTACGGAAGGCTCCAGCAAAAAACAGGAAAGACGCGTGAAGGCGTTATTGAATGGCTGAGAACCTTATAAATTTAATGATAGGCCCCTGTTAAATCGGGGGCTTTTTTTATTTCCGCTACCTTTGGTGAGTATTATCACCAGCCAATCCTTGGTATTGTGAGTAATCAATCATCATCTCAGGCACAGGAAAATTTCGTAATTTCGCCTCGATGAAAAAAACTAAACCCACCATACTTGTCGTAAACGACGACGGAATTACAGCTCCCGGTATAAAGGCTCTGATTGAAGTAATGCAAGGCATTGGAAATGTTGTAGTTGTTGCTCCTGACGGACCACAGTCTGGTACCGGCCATGCCATTACCATAGCCAAACCTTTGCGTTTGGATAAGGTGGAATTGTACGAAGGGGTTGAGATGTATAAATGCTCAGGGACTCCAGTTGATTGTGTAAAACTGGCAGTCAATAAGGTGTTTAAAGGTAAAAAACCTGATCTCTGTGTATCAGGAATTAACCATGGATTGAACAACTCTATCAACGTGCTTTACTCCGGAACCATGTCGGCAGCAGTTGAAGGTGCAATTGAAAGTATACCTTCCATTGGTTTCTCGCTCGACGATTTTGGCCATGATGCAGACTTCAGCCATTGCAAAAAATATGTGGAGAAGATAACCAATCAGGTTTTGAAAAATGGACTGGGATTAGGAACATTACTGAATGTTAATTTCCCCAGAGGAGCAGCCATTAAAGGAATTAAAATATGCAGACAGGCAAATGCAAAATGGGCCGAAGAGTTTGATGAGCGTACCGACCCAAACCGACGCAGTTATTACTGGCTAACCGGAGTATTTCAGAATAATGATTATGGTGAAGATACCGATGTATGGGCACTTGACAATGGTTTCGTATCTGTTGTTCCGGTGCAGTTTGATATGACCGCACATCATGCTATTCCGATTTTGAATACCTGGGATTTTGAGATGTGAGATATGAGATGTGAGATATGAGATATGAGATGTGAGATGTGAGAAGGCTTAAAGAATAGAAATC
>CAYJAM010000181.1:0-5554 GCA_964367725.1 uncultured Sphingobacterium sp.
GTATTGGAAAAGAAATATGAACCTGCAATTGTTAAAAAGGTAGGTGAGCTGGCAAAGCAGGTCGGAGGCCATGGAGGGATGGACTTTTTAATGGATTGGCATAATATTGATTGTCTTCGTAATGGTTTGCCTGTGGATCAGGATGTATATGATGCGGCATTATGGAGTTCTATTTTCCCATTGAGTGAGTGGTCAGTTAAGAATCGCTCCAATTCCATAGATGTCCCAGATTTTACAAGAGGTTCATGGAAAACGAATGAGCCGGTGGATATTACATTGAGTAAGGGTGGGAATACAGAGGTGAAGCTTTAATTTGTCGATGAGTTGATTTGTCTATTTGTCGATGGGGGATAAATTAGAGAATTTGAAAATGAGCAACCCGATAGCTATCGGGTTAGCAAATGGGATTAGTCCTTCATTTGAAGCTATGGGTTTTGTCTTTATTCATTGTTCTTTGATCCATTTGATTTGTCAATAAGTTGATCTGTTTATAGGTGGGTACACAATGTTTAGTGAATGTCATCCAGAGGAGCTAACCAGTTTTTCCAACCTGATAGCTATTGGGTTGCTGAAATTGTGAGGCGACGAAGAATCTCATCAATATGAGGATGAAATTTTTTGAAGCAGGATATATTAATCTAATCTTGAGTACAACATATTAAGATCCTCGTAAGTAATACTCAATGATCCTCTTTGAGTAATATTAGGGCCTCACCCTCTGTACGAAACTGCTGGTTTCAAGTTTAGAGCTGTCCTCCGCAAAATGCGGAGAGGGTTTAAAGATTGTGCAGGGATAATTACAGTTAGCAGCTTTTCCTTAGAAAGTATTGAATATTCTGATTGGCAGGTATTAATTCAAAGCAATATATCTCAGACCTCAGTCAACATTTATCAGACAATAAATTTTCGAATTTTCCTTGTGGTCTTAATAATATGTTTTACTTTTGATTTAGATAATGAGTACTAATTATACTCAATGTTATGCTCGAAAGTTTAATAACATCAAAAACAAGAATTAAGTTATTGCTTAAATTCTTTTTAAACATCAACAATCAGGGTTATTTAAGAAGCCTTGAAGCGGAGTTTAATGAGAGTACCAATGGTATAAGGCAGGAGCTTAATCGTTTTGAGCACGCGGGGTTATTACTTGCTGAATCAGATGGGAACAAGAAACTCTATCGGGCAAATACCCTTCATCCCTTATTCAAGGATCTGAATAGCATAATCAGAAAGTTTGTCGGAGTAGAAGAAGTAATTGAGCAGGTTATTGACCGATTGGGAAACGTGCAACGGGTTTATCTTGAGGGAATGATTGCGCGTGGACTTGATTCGGACATTATTGATCTGATGATTATTGGGGACAATATTGACCGTAATTATCTCAGTAACCTGGTTGAAAAAGCAGAACCACTTATTGGCCGCAAAATTCGCTACCTGGTTTTTGAAAAGGCAGATGCAGAGGTTTATGTTCAGAAGCACAAAAGGGAGATGGTTTTAATATTCGATCATTTAGCATGAACTGGTACGTGCTATATACCAAATCGCGCTTTGAGAAGGCCGTGGCAGATAAATTGGCTCTGTTGGGCTTAGAGGTTTATTGTCCGCTTTTAAAAAGAAAGAAACTCTGGAGCGACAGGTGGAAATGGGTGGAGGAACCATTGTTCAGATCCTATTGCTTTGTTAGCCTGGAGGATAAGGACCGAGAAAGTGTTTATACAATTCCGGGGGTGGTTCGTTATGTTAACCATTGCGGCAAGCCAGCGATGATAAGGGCGAAAGAGATGGATCTTCTGAAAAGCTGGCTGATGCAATATGACCATGCCAGTATTGATGCTTGTAGTTTAAATGTGAGCGACCGAATCAGAATACGCTCAGGAGCATTGGTTGATAAGAAGGCTGAGGTTTTGGAGAGTAAGGGTAATTATGCACTCTTGCTATTAGAGGATCTTGGCTTGCAGGTTAGAGTTGATTTGAGGAAAAATATAGTAGAAAAAATTAAGGTCTCTTAAGGAATCCGGGTGATAAGTTTTAAGTTTAGGTCACATGTAAAATGTGACTGAAAGGGCGGAGCCATACCTTGTACACCTGAAAAATGATTAATTAAAAGACTTGATGATTAATAAAATTCACTTTGTGGAATCAGGTATAGTTTGATTCCCTAAGTATGGCATCATTTTTAACGTAAAGACTAAATGAAAACAGCTTTAATTACAGGCATTACTGGCCAGGACGGCGCATATTTGACAGAATTTCTATTAAACAAAGGATATTTTGTTCATGGGATTAAAAGAAGAAGTTCTTCATTCAATACAGATAGGATTGATCATTTGTATCAGGATTCTCATGATGCAAATCCTAAATTAAAATTGCATTATGGTGATTTAACTGACTCGACAAATTTGATTCGTATTATTCAGGAAACACAGCCGGATGAGATTTATAATCTAGCTGCAATGAGCCATGTGCAGGTAAGTTTTGAAACTCCCGAATATACAGCAAATGCTGATGGTTTAGGTACCCTGCGAATTCTTGAGGCGATTCGTATTCTGGGAATGGAAAAAAGAACAAGGATTTATCAGGCCTCAACATCTGAATTGTATGGTCTTGTTCAGGAAGTGCCCCAAAGTGAGAAAACATCATTTTATCCACGTTCTCCATATGCTGTGGCAAAGATGTATGCCTACTGGATTACTGTAAATTATCGTGAAGCATATAATATGTTCGCTTGTAATGGTATTTTGTTTAATCATGAAAGTCCGGTAAGGGGGGAAACTTTTGTAACACGAAAGATTTCCAGGGCTGCTGCTAAAATTGCACTTGGCTTGCAAAAATGCTTATTCTTAGGTAATCTTTCCGCTCAGCGCGACTGGGGACATGCCAAAGATTATGTGGAAGCTATGTGGCTAATTTTGCAGCAGGAAAAACCTGAGGATTTTGTGATTGCTACTGGGGTTACCACAACTGTTCGTGATTTTGTGAAGATGAGTTTTGCAGAATTAGGGATTGAAGTAGAGTTCAGTGGAAAAGATGAACAGGAGAAAGGTGTTATCATTGATATTGATGAGGCTAAAGTAGAAAGCTTAAAGCTAAAAGTGGAAAGCTTGAAGCCTGGGACTACGATAGTAAAAGTGGATCCTAAGTATTTCAGGCCAACTGAAGTGGATTTATTGATCGGTGATCCAACAAAATCAAATACCAAATTAGGCTGGAAACCGAAATATAATCTTTCTTCCCTGGTCAAAGAAATGGTATTGTCAGACCTTCATCTAATGAAGAAAGATGGGTACTTGAAAGAAGGGGGTTTTATAACGCTTAATTATTTTGAATAAATTATACCCACTACTTGTAGATAGTGAGTTGACTAGTTTAAAGGAAGTTAAATGCCCTAATTTAGATATATATAAACTAAAGATTAATTAGCTTTGCGCGGAATTAAGTTAGATATGAAAATAAAGTATACATTAAGCTATCTGGCTTTCGTCTTCCTGTTAGTTATAAGCATACCGGCTTTAACTCAAGCCCAGGTAAATTCACAAAACTTGAACAATATTCGTGTCGATGAATTGAGTGATGATCAGGTAAGAGCTTTTATGAGGCAGGCAGAAGCAAGTGGAATGGGTGATGCTCAATTGGAGCAAATGGCCCAGGCCCGTGGAATGCGTTTGGAAGAGATTAAAAAATTAAGAGAGCGGGTTGATAAACTAAAAAAAAGTGATAAACAAAAGTTTGGTCAGGGAGACCCTAATAAAGTTCAGTCTAAAACCAGTGCAGATGGAAGGCAGCTAAACTATGAAACCGATAGTTTGTCAAATCAAAGAGATCCGGAGACAGAAGCTGAAATGGCTTTAAATGAGCTTCGATCAAAAATATTCGGTGCAGATCTTTTCAAAAATTCTAAATTAACATTTGAGCCTAATCTGAGTATTGCCACTCCCAAGAATTATGTAATCGGTCCCAATGATGAATTGCTAATTGATATTTATGGCAACTCTGAAGCTTCATACAATCTTAAAGTAAGTCCGGAAGGGAATATAAATGTTGAATATGTTGGTATCATTCCAGTTGCCGGACTGACTATTGAGGCAGCAACTTCAAGAATCCGGTCGCGTTTGTCAACAGTTTATAGTGGTTTACGCAATGGAAGTACTAATCTGAATATAGCCGTTGGGAGCATAAGGAGTATTAAAGTGATACTAACAGGTGAGATCCTTAAGCCGGGAACTTATACTCTTCCTTCCCTTGCTAATGTGTTCAATGCTTTATATTCATCAGGAGGACCTACAGAGAATGGTTCATTCAGGTCAATTGAATTGATCCGTGGTGGTAAGAAAATAGCAACTTTGGATATTTATGATTTCCTTATGAAGGGGGAAATGTCGGATAATTTACGATTACAAGATCAGGACATCATTCGGGTGCCAGTATATCAATCACGAATCGAAATTGTTGGGGAAGTTAAACGTCCCGGAATATTTGAATTACGCGCAGGAGAGTCATTTAAAGACCTCCTAAATTTTGCAGGCGATTTCACTGAAAATGCATTCAGGTCGAGAGTAAAGGTTTTAAAGAATACAGAAATCGAGAGGAAGATAGCAGATATCAGTATGGATAAGTATACTGATTATAAGCCAAATACCGGAGATAAATATTTTGTGGATCGTGTACTGGAGCGATTTGTAAATCGTGTAAGTATAGAAGGTGCAGTTTTTCGTCCCGGAGCTTATGAACTTGAACAAGGTTTAACACTTTCTCAATTAGTCAGGAAAGCTGAAGGATTGAAAGAAGATGCTTTTAGACAAAGGGCATATATCACGCGATTAAAGCCCGACAATCAAACAGAGTTAATTTCTATTGATCTTTCAGGAGTGCTTAATGGAAGTGTAAAGGATATTCCATTACTCCGAGAGGACATAATTAGTGTTTCATCTATATTCGATCTGAAAGAAGAGTACAAAGTAACTATAGATGGGGAAATACGTTTGCCCGGCACCTTTGAATTTGCAGAAAAAATGACTTTGGAAGAGTTAGTTCTCAAGGCAGGTGGATTTACAGAGGCTGCAACTGCCCAGCGGGTGGAAATCTCCAGACGGGTAAAAAATAGTAATTTAACTGCAGCTGATGCAATTACCGCTCAGGTTTTTCAGATCGATATTGACAAGGATCTGAATTTCTCAAAACCTAAATTTGAATTACAACCCTTTGATATTATTTCAGTTAGAAGTTCTATTGGTTATGAGGTTCAGCGCCAGGTAAGGGTTGAAGGAGAGGTTTTATATCCCGGCATGTATACCATTATAAGTAAGGATGAACGGGTATCCGATTTGCTAAGGCGTGCCGGAGGTTTAACAGCACTTGGTTACGCAAAAGGTGCATCATTGAAGCGTGAAGGTCCGGCAAAAACCGATGGTAAAAATGCTATTGATCAAAATGAAGAAGAGCAAAATAAAATAGCCAAACTTCAACGTTTACAGGAAAATGTAAAAGATACAGTTGGAACCAAAGTTCAGGAAGAAATATTGAAAAATGTTTATGTAGGTATAGAACTTGATAAAAT